>MGTJ01000019.1 GCA_001799395.1 Desulfobacterales bacterium RIFOXYA12_FULL_46_15
CCTCCTGAAACCGTCCCGCTACTGACATTCATGGTATCTACATTTCCGGTGACCTGTTTTCCGATATAAGCGACCCCATCCCCTTCAGATTTTTCAGAATAAGCCTTGGCCAGGGTGTCCATGGAATCGTTCAGATTAATCAATTGTTCAAGCTGGGAAAATTGTGCCAACTGGGAGGAAAAATCCGTTCCATCCATTGGATTTAAAGGGTCCTGATTCTGGAGCTGGGCCACCAGCATGGTTAAAAAACTATCTTTGCCAAGTGCTTTTTCCTTTTTTGCCTTTTCCGAATCAGTGGATTGGTAGGAATTTGATATACTGTCAAGCGAAGTATTTCCTGATGATGAAATAGTCATGATTATTTTCCTTTATGCAACATAATGAAGTGATCCATCAGGATTCAACGTATTAAGAAGACCTGCCGGATCATCCATATTTATGCCTGTTACTCCGTCAGCCATTAATTTATCCCTGTTCTGCTGACGTTTACCGGAGTTTCCAGCCTGATTTTTTGCATCTGCCATGGACTGCTGGAAATTGCTGTTCATATCCACGTCAAACCGTTCAAGATTCACACCGGAATTTGAAAGTGTTGTCTTGATATCATTCATATTGGACACCAGGATTTCTTTTGCTGTCTGGTTATCGGTCATGATGCTGATTTTCATGTTGTTACCGGTATTGTCTATGGTCATCACAAGCCTGCCGAGTTCAGGGGGTTTTAACTGGATCTTCAAAACGCTCTCGCCTTGATTGATTGCTCTGACAAGGCTTTTGCTCACCTGATGGGTCACATATGTCGGCAAATCCTTCAGAGAAGGCTTTGCCCGTAATTCATTAGCCTGGGATTGCGTATCCTGAGTTCTTGCATCAGCACCGGAAACCTGCAACTGATCATTGAATTTTGAATTTTCCGATCTTAATTGTTTCAATACCGTTTTAACATCTTTCTGCAAGCTGCCAAGGTCTGTATCACTGTTTTTCTTTTGAGTAAGGAACACTTCAAGGTTTTTGTCCAAACTTTTCTGTTTTGAGCCCGGTTCCTGTATCATATCCTTATCCACTGCAAAAAGAGTATTTCCAATAGTGTTCGTATCATTGGATAAAAGGAATTTGTTTTCAAACTGGCTTTTTATCTGATCATATGAAAATCCAAATCCTGCAGATTTTTCCGAATGCTGTATCTGCTCCAGCCCATTGAACAGCTCAGTGAAAAGATCAAGTTTTGTCTCAGAGGGCACGGCTTGGTTTTTTTGTTCAAAAACCTCTGTCCCTTTGGATTTCATTTCTTCCTGTGTCAGTTTGTCCCGAAGATTTTCAAGTGCATCTACAAATTCATTCAGGGAAATTGAAGTTGATTTTTCTTTGGTCTGTTCCATCCCCAGTTGTTTCATCAGATGCTGATAATTACGGTCGTTTTCACTGGTTTTAAAAGGGTTCTGAGTCTGAAAAGATTCTTTCTGAAACCCTTTAAGTTTTTCAATCACCACATCAAGGCTGATGCCTTTTTCACCTTTGACTGCCTCAGCCATAATTTTCTGAATTTCCTCAGATTTAATCCCCATGGAATTCAAAAGGGATTCAAGAAAAGGAAGGGCTGATATTTCAAGAAAACTTTCAGACTGGTCTTCTCCTTTGGTCTCTTTTTCAAGAGAAAGGTCGGACAGTTTACCCATCAAATCCGCTAAGGTGAGTTTTCCGGTTTTTGTCTTTTCAAGAAGCTCTGCAAAAATCTCATTTACATCGGTTTCCTTCAATCCTGCGGTCAGAAGCATTTTTCTCAAGGCTTCAAGACCTCCTGTATCGATTGAAAAATTGTTCAAATTGCCCTTTGAAAGCTTTAATAAAATTTCCTTTAAGGCAGAAATAAAACCAGCCCCTTCTTCCTGATGGAGTTTGTCCAACATGGGGGCAATTATTGCATCCTGATTCCGGTCTGCCTGGGCAGTTCCAGAAATTGCCTGGGAAGAAGCTTTTTCCTGAAAATCAGCCTTATCTATCTGCTTTTTCAACTGGTCCGCAAAAACCGGTTTTTGAGCTGTGGCAGTGTCTGTATTCAGCAGGATTTCCTTTGGGATATCCTGCTGAATCATATTTAAAAACGAGTTGCCAATGTCTGAAAACATAAGATTCATAACACACCTGTCCTTTTTATGTCTTTTGACGAATAAACCAGCAATAGTCATGCCACAAGACTATGGATTTAATATTTACATATTAATTCAAGCAGTTAATGATAAACCAAGAGAAATGGATAAATTTTTTCAGGCTTGTTTTTGAACTTATTTTCCTATAATACAAATTTCATGGGAAAATATTACCGGACGGCAGGAGAAATATTTAATAAAGATCCTATTGCTTTCGTTTAAAGGCAAGGCGTTCGCTGATTTTTGCGGCTTTTTCACTGTCGACAAATGCTAAAATTTCCGAAGCTGATGCTTCCCGCATTCTCATGAAAATTTCCTGTGCAACTTCAAGATCCATTTTATCTACAATCTGAGCGGCATTTTTGGGTTTCATCCCGGCATACATTTTAACCAGCCTCCCGATTTTTTCTTCATATTCGGCATTTTTCTCTATTTCTTTCTGTGATTTTTTCTGATCCAGAAGTGCAAGGTCTTGCTCAATCTGTTTTTTCAGAACTGCCAGGGATTCAATTTTTTCATCAATCTGCTCTTTGAACATATCCAGTTCTTTTTTTTCCTGTTCTACTGTTTTCTGCTGTTTATCAATCATTGCTTTTTTTTCTTCAAGGCCTCTTAATACAACCTTGGCCGCATCAGGACATTCAGGGCATTCAGGACATGGTTTTTCCCTGGTCTCTTCGGAAGTTTTTTTACTATCCGCTTTTTCACCCTTCCCTGTTTTTTCTTTTTTTTCTGCACTTTCTTCTTTTTTTTCAGGCTTTTCTAGAGTTTCCTGCTTCTCAGGCTTTTTATCCTCGGCAAAGGCATCTTTCCCATAAAGGGGTAAAAAACCATCATTTCGGACCCATGTTCCCAAACAAAGAGATATTAAGAGACATACACCCAAACAGACCGTTATTTTAGTATTCAGATATTTCATTGGATAATTTCCTTGCTGTCTTTATGGATGAAATTTCATCCATCTCTTTTTGTTCTGCTGCAAGAATTTTCTGGGTATACTCAGCCTTTAACCGTTCGCGGTAAAATCCCATGGCTTTTTTATCAATGGTTTTTTTCTTCAGCTCCTGCAATTTTTCTTTTAAAACCCCGGATAATCTTATTTTTCTTGATCTTTCCTGTTCTATGGCAGTCTCCACAGTATCCAGATAATTACAGTAATACCTGAATTCCAAAGCACTGATCCCCTGTTCCAGCTCATTTTCAATCTGCCGTCCATACTGATCCCGGGTATTTTTCAAACCTTTGATCTGTTTTTCACACTGAACGACATCCATCTGTGCCTTTGCAGTGTTCTGCTTTGCAACACGTTCCAGGTATTCCCTGTAATTCAGCATTGGCTGCAATTTAAAACAAAACCGTTTCATGGTTCCTGCTTATCCGGCTTTTTTATTCCCAATGCATGTTTCAATCCATCAATGCTGGACTGGATATCCACCCGTCTGTTCATGTCCTGCCTTAAAAACTGCGTGATCCCGGGCATTAACTTCTTTGCCTCATCCACTTCAGGGTCTGAGCCATCAATGTAAGCACCAATGGTTATCATATCCTCAGCGCTTCTATAGGAAGAAATGACACTGACGGCTTTATTCCTTAATACTACATGCTGTTTTTCACTAACATCCCGCATGACCCTTGAAACACTGGCCAGAACATCAATAGCAGGATAATGTCCCCTGTTGGCCAGAGCCCTTGAAAGAACAATATGGCCGTCAACAATGGACCGGACCGTATCCCCGACCGGGTCATTCAAATCATCCCCTTCAACCAGAACCGTATAGATTCCTGTGATTGAACCCCCATTTTCCATATTCCCGGCTCTTTCGAGGAGGATTGGAATCTGGACAAAAAAAGACGGGGTATATCCCCTGGATGTGGGCGGTTCCCCGGCAGCAAGCCCGACATCCCTTGAAGACATGGCAAACCGGGTAATGGAATCCATCATCAACAGAACATCTTTACCCTGATCCCTGAAATATTCTGCAATGGTTGTTGCAAGATAAGCACCCCGTATCCTGACGAGGGGCGGGGAATCCGATGTGGCAGCAACAACCACTGCCCTTTTAAGGCCTTCCTCCCCCAGGGTATCATTGATAAAATCTTTGACTTCCCGGCCTCGTTCCCCGATAAGACCGATAACTACCACATCAGCGCCGGTATGCTTGGTCATCATGCCCATCAGGACGCTTTTCCCCACACCTGATCCTGCCATAATGGCTACACGCTGACCTTTTCCCAGTGTAATCATACTGTTAATTGCAGCAACACCAACGTCCAGGGGCTCTTTAATAGGTTTTCTCTGCATTGGTCCCATGGGTTTTCCATACAGATTATAAGCTTTGGTATATTGGATTCCGCCTTTTCCATCAATGGGATTTCCCATGCCGTCAATCACCCTTCCCAGGAGTTGATCAGAAACACCAATTTCCTGGATAGCCGTAAGAGGGATAATACGACTGCCAAGACTGATTCCCCGGATATCCCCATAGGGCATGAACAAGGCTTTTTCTTTTTTAAATCCTACAACCTCGGCCTGAACTTCCAGGCCCTGATCATTAATGATGCTGCAAAGGCTGCCAATGCCGAGCCCCAGGCTATCCCCTTCCGCAATGAGTCCGATAACCTGGGAAACCCTACCTTCAGGCCGTATCAATGAAATTTGATCAATGGCGTTTTCGTATTTTTTAAAATTTATTTTGTCAAGGTAGTCATCCCTCATTAAACACCTGCTTTCTTGATGGCTTCGAATATAGCATCAAGGCGTAATTCAGGGTCTGATGAAATGGAGGCGGTGTTGGTCTCAATCCTGCACCCCCCCCTTTTAACCGATGGATCGGATTTTACAGAAATGGATTTCAAAGATTCTATCTCATCAAAAAACTCTTCTTTGATCATTTCAATATATTCATAATCTTCCTCAGATATACTTAAGACTATATTTTCAGGATTGACCAGCGCTTTTAATGCATCCAGTATCATTTGCTTTACAATGCCGTCATTTATTTCAATTTGCACCATGACTGCTTTTTCTGCAATCTGCCGGATAAGAGAAATAATTCTTGCTTCATATTTATCGACTAAAAGGTCAAGAGTCCGGTCTGCCATGCTTAAAGAGTCTTCAAGTGTGTTTAATATCCCGATGGATTTTTGCCTGGCTTCTTCGGCCCCTTTTTTTTCTCCTTCTTTATACCCGTCTTCGTATCCTTTTTCATGGCCTTTTATTGTTCCGGTCTGTTCCCCTTTTTCAAATCCTTTGGCTTCACCTTTGCGGAATCCCTCTTCATAACCTTGTTCTGCACCTTTTACCATCCCTTGTTCGAGTCCTTTTTCAAACCCGTCCCGATACCCTTTTTCTTCAGGCGTTTCCTCAGGCTCTTGAATGGTTTGTTCCATTAAAGCCGATTCATTATCAAGCTCTGCCTGATTTTCTTCTTTTCCCTGATGTTTACCTTTCTTTTTTAAAGGCCCGATCAGGGGTTTAAAAACAATTTCTTCCCGCTTCCGGGTTTCATGATAGACAGCTTTGAATTCATAGGCTTCTTCTTCTTCAAATTCCGGTTTTTCAAACAACAGTTTAAACCGGTTGAAATCGGGTTCAGATGCATTGGTTTTGTTTATGATCTCTTTGTTAAAAACTTCAAGGGAATGCACATCTATTGGTATGAATCCCTCTTTTTGATCAGACAAGGACATCATCTTTTCCTTTTCCAAGCGTTATCGTTCCATCAGCCTCAAGCTCTTTGGCTGCACGAACGATAGCCTGCTGAGCTTCTTCAACTTCTGCCAGGCGGACAGGACCCATGGCCTCAAGGTCGTCTTTAAGCATTTCACCGGCTCTCTGGGAAAGGTTGGAGTAAATCTTTTCCTTCATTTCATCTGTGGCTGTCTTAAGTGCATAGGTCAGTTGCTGGCCCTCAACTTTCTTTAAAATCTCTCTCATGGCCGTATCGTCAATACCGGTGAGATCTTCAAAGACAAACATCAGGTTACGGATGTCATTGGCCATTTCCGGGTTATCTTCTTCAACATGTGCCATGACAGCATCTTCTGTGGCCTTATCCACTCCGTTAATAATATCCACAAGCACCTGAAGGCCACCGGCTTTCCCACCAGGTCCTACGGCCCCGGAAAGTTCCAGCTTTAATGCCTTGTCCACATCCCTGACCACATCTTCGGAAATCTGACCCAGTTTTGCAATCCTCATGGCAATGTCCCCTTTTAATTCCGTTGGCATGGCCATCAGCAATTCTGAAGAAATTTCCGACGGCATATGGGCCAGGATCATTGCAATGGTCTGGGGATGCTCGCCAACCACATAACCGGCCAAGGTCCCGACATTCACATTCCTGCTCCAGATAAAAGGTTTATCCTGTTTTTTCTTCTCAAGATCCTCAAGAATGGCATTGGCTTGTTTATCCTTTAATGTACTTTTAACCACATTCCGGATAAAGGATTCACTTTCAATGATTATTTTTGATTCACCTTCAAATTTATCCACAAAATCCAGGGAAACGGCTCTCATTATTTCCGGGGTGATATGATCGATGGACGACATTTCAAATGCAAGATCAGCAATTTCTTTTTCAGTCATTTTTTCAAATGCTTTCTTTGTATATTCCTCTCCCATGACCATCAGGAAAATGGCAGCCTTTTTGGGTCCGGGTATATTTGAAGGGTCCAGAACATCAACCATGATTATTTCTCCTCTCCTTCACTGATCCAGCCTTTCAGGATATTAACCGTCTTGTAGAGGTCTTTATCCGCATAATATTTTGCTTTTTCATGCATCGGCATATTCGTCAGATAAGAGACCTTTTCTGTTGGATTCAGTTTCTGTATAAACAAAGCCCTCTGTTCTTCCGTCATCATTTCCAGGTATTCTTTCTGCTGTTTCGCATCCATTTCAATAAACACCGGTGGTTTTGTCTCTTCTTCCAGCAAGGCGGCCGCTTCTTCAGGAGACGGAAGGGCTTCTCGCTCCACAGTGGTTTTGATCTCCTTTACAGTCCTGATGATGGGGCGTATAACCAGAAGGAATAAGGCAATGACGATCAATAGATTTGCGATGAGCCTGCCGTATTGCTCCTGAATTTTTTCCAGCCCTTTGGCTGAAGGCTCAGACTCGATTTCACCAATAGAAGCAAAGGGAAAGCACTCCACAGACACCTGATCGCTTCTTTCCTCATTATATCCCATTGATTTGACGACAATATCCTGAAACTGCTTCATCTCCTCCGGTGATCGGGGAACATAGATTTTTTTCTGATTCCCGTTTTCACCTGTTTTATTCTCATATTTACCGTCCACAACAGCAGCAACGGAAAGACGCTTCAGGACTGCCATGGGCTTTTTAACTTCCCTGACCCTTTTACTGATTTCATAATTGAATGTATCATCGCTCTTATTGGCCAGCTCATTATTCGCTTTCCCTTGCAGGTTTTCATCCTCCACAATGGGGTTCACCGTAGATGGTGTAGGTATTTCTTCGGGTTTTGTGACCAGTTTTTCCGCCCTGTTTTTCCTGCTGCGAACAAATTCGCCTCCTCTTTCAAAAGGATCAAAAATCTCCTCATTCATATCATCCTGGGAAAAATCCATTTCAGAGGTCACCCGCACTATGGCCTTATCTTTTCCCACAATTCTCTCTAACATGGACTGAATTCTTTTGGTCAGGTTTTCCTCATACCTAATTTTATGCTGGTACTGGGCATCTGCCAGGTTTTCGGCATTTATTTTTGCCTGCTCTTCTTCGGATTTTCCTTCAAAAAGAATCCTGCCTGCAGTATCCACAATCGTAACCATTTTGGGTGTCAGATCCTGGATGGCACTGGCTACAAGATGGGCAATGGCAGTCACTTTTTCTTTTTCAAGATCGGAATTCAATTCCAGCAATATGGATGCAGACGGCTTTTTAACCTCTTCAACAAAGACTGAGTCTTTTGGCATGACAATCATGACACGGGCCGTCTTTACCTCATCAAAGGCTGTGATGGTCCTGGCCAGCTCTCCTTGAATCGCCCTTGTTTTATTAATATTCTGTACAAAATCCGTGGTTCCGAATTCAGTTTTATCAAATATTTCAAACCCGACATGGCCCCCTTTTGGAATTCCGTCTTTTGCCATTGTCAGCCTGACGTCATATACAACAGCTTCCGGAACCATAATCGTGGTGCCGTCCCCGGTAAGCCTGTGAGGGGTATTGGATTCCTTCAATTTTTCAACTACAAGAGCGGCATCTTCCTTGGTAAGACCGCTGAAGGCAACCTTGAATTCTGTTTTATTGGCCCAGATAAACATGGTGGTGAATCCGGCGACCATTGCCATGGCAAACAGCCCAAGGGCAATTTTCCTTGATAAAGCCATTCCCCTGAGAGTTGCAAGAATTTTTTCAATAACAGGATTCATAACCGTTTATCTCTCCCATGCTGCATTTACACATACCGGTATTATATCTGCATTCTCATGACTTCATTATAAGCGGCCATGACCTTATTTCTGACTTGTGCCAGGAGTTTTAAAGAAGTCTCTGCCTGAGAAACGGCCATCATGCCTTCATGAATTTCCATTTCTCCTTTAATCACTTTTTCGATGGAGTCATCCGCCACCTGCTGTTTGTTGTTTACATCCAGGACTGCAGCCCTTATTCTTTCTGCAAATTCAGGGCTTCTGCGACTGATTTTATCCGTCAGCGGTTCAGTGTTTAAACTGGTTCTGTTGATTCCCTTGATACTGATCGTCATGATTCCTCCCTGTTATTTTCCGATTTCAAGTGACTTCAATATCATGTCCTTTGTGGCAGAAAGAGCTGTCGTGCTGGCCTCATAGCTTCTTTTAGCCACCAGCATATCGGCTATTTCCGTCAAATGATCCACATTGGGCATTTTCACATACCCTGTATCCGGGTCAGCATCCGGGTGAGCCGGGTTATAAACCAGACTGAAATCTTCCTGGGATCTGATGATCCTGTCTACTTTAACACCAGTCCCATTGACCGTTTTTTTTTCAGAATCAAATTCAATGGGTGATAATTCTATACCCCATTTCTCCTGTTTAAGCTGTTTTTTTTCTACCACGCTTTTAAAAGAATCAATATCTTCTCCTTTAAAAACAACCATTTTCCTTCTATAGGGGCCACCCTCTTTGGTTCTTGTCGTGTCCACATTAGCAAGATTTTCAGCTATGACGTTCATTTTTGTACGATGGGCAGAAAGGGCAGTAGCACTGATCTTTGATGCGGTTAAAAGATCCATGAATTATTTTCCTCCCTCATCAATGGAATAATGCAATATTTTCATTTTCCGTAATAACATCTCTGTTGTCACCCGGTATTTGAGATTGTTCTCCATAAGATTCATCATTTCCGTATCGATATTTACCAGATCAAGATGATAGAGATCCACCTCTTCGCTGTTGGTTCCCTTTATGGCAATTTTTTCATCCTGATCCGGCGGCAGGTGGTAAGGATGTGTCTTATCCAGGTAATCAGGTTCTTTTTCACCCATCAGGCGCTTTAGCGTTTGATTAAAATCAAGGTCAGCCGGCTTATACCCGATTGTATCCATGTTGGCTATATTGCCTGTAATCAGGTTGTGGCGCCTGGCTGACACATTAAGCGCCTTACTGATCACTTCCGTTGTGTGGCCAAAAATCCTAGAATCCGCCATTTTCCCCCGAAATGTAATAAATCATCCGAATAAAAAATATTCTTTCAAAATAGACTTTGCAAATTTTATGCCTGAATTTTTGATCAGTTATTTTCTTTGTATTCGTTGAGTTTATTTCGAAGGGTCCTGACACTGATACCCAGGATTTTTGCTGCATGGGTTCTGTTACCCTCTGTCTGTCCAAGCGCTTTATAGATCATTTTCTGTTCCATGTCCCTGAGTGAACCAGGCTCTGATTCAGGTTCATCACCTTCTGGTATTTCCGGTGGCAGGGTATTGGAATCAGATAGGTCAAGCATGAGATTTTCAGGTTCAATCAGATCGGAATCGGCGAGGAGAACAGCTCTGTGAATGATATTTTCAAGTTCTCTTACATTCCCTGGAAACGAGTGGTTGCTCAAGATGCTGCTTGCTTGTTTTGTCAAGCCTTTGACATGGCACCCGTCAATTTTACAATATTTTTGAATAAAATACCGGGCCAGTATTTCAAAATCCCCTTTTCGATTTCTTAAGGGCGGAATAATAATGGGTATGGTATTCAGCCGGTAAAAAAGGTCTTCCCTGAAATCACCATTCTCAACAGCCTCTTTTGCATTCCGGTTTGTTGTGGCAACGACCCTTACATCAACGTCAACCGGATCAATCCCCCCTACCCGGTCCAGCACTTTTTCCTGGAGCACTCTTAACAATTTAGCCTGAAGATGAAATTGCATCTCTGTAATTTCATCCAAAAAAAGAGTCCCCTTATGAGCCAGTTCAAACTTGCCGATTTTCCTTGAAATTGCACCGGTGAAAGCACCTTTTTCATGCCCGAATAATTCGCTTTCAAGCAGATTCTCAGGCAAAGCCGCACAATTTACGGCGATAAAGGGTTTATTGCATCTATCACTTTTTTCGTGGATATATTTTGCAAAAAGCTCCTTACCTGTGCCGCTTTCCCCCTGGATCAATACCGAAGCGCTTGATTTTGCAACTCTCCCGGCAAGGGATAAAAGTTTCTGGATGTCGTCATCCTGGGTAATGATCTTAATCTTCCGGGTTTGAGAAGAAAGAACCGGAGGAGCTGGATGGTCTTTCTTTTTCAGCAGGGCAAGTGCTCTTCTGACACTTAAATCAAGCTGTTCCATTTCAAGCGGTCTGATCAGGTAATCAAAAGCGCCTAGCTTCATAAGGGTTACAGCCTGTTCAACAACAGGTTCTGAGGTAATCATAAGGGTGTGGCAGGAAATATCCGATTCATTGATTTTTTTTAAAAAATCAATAGCTGAAAAACCAGGAGTCGACAGATCTGCTATTATGATATCCGGTTTTTTTTCATTCAGGTATGAAACTGCATCCGATCCATCAGGGCTTGCTTCCACAAGAAGACCCTGATTCTCAAAAAACCGGACATATTCCATTCTTTCTTTTGGACTTTCAATGATAAAAAAAATTTTATATCCCGGCATTTTTATTTTGCTTTCCTGACCCCCTAAGAGTTCTGAACCGTCTCTGCCAATTCAAGTGTATTCAGCCGCTGCTGTGCAAGCCTTGCCCAGACCGAATCATAGGAAGCCGCCACCAGTTTGAACGCTTCTTTGGCCTTTGGAAGGATATTGCCCTTCTGATATGCATCCCCAAGCAGGAATCCCAGGTTTGCCTTTTCCTGGTCATTATTGGAAAGATTTAATGCTTTCTGATAAGAATCAGCAGCTTTTACATAATTTTTTAAAACAATATAGGACTGCCCAAGTCCTTTATATGCCTCAATCAATAAATCATAATTCTCGCCGGAAGCCAGAGCAATTTCTTTTACAGCTTCTTCCCGGAGATCTGAAGCTGTTTTCATATCTCCTTTGTTTTCATATACGGCAGAATGCGCAATGAGTATTTTTCCTTTCTCAATGTGATTCTTTGATATTTTAAATGCATCTTCAAACTTATCAGAAGACATCCGGTACTCTTTTTTCTCAAGATAAATATTTCCTGCCCGGATCAAAGTCTCCAATCGATTTTCATTCTTGGGAAATTGTTTGGAAAATGCATTCAAGAGTCTTAACGCGTCATCATCCCTGCCGGATTCATCCATGGCCACACCCAGTCCGAAAAGCAGTTCCCATGGCCGTGAATTCCGGTCATATTGTTTATATGCACTGATGAGATGGTTAAATGATTCATCATATAGTTTTGCCGTAAGATATGAAAGACCGACGCTCAATTCTATTTCCCTGCTTCCCATCCTGTCGATCCTGGGGTGTTCAAGCTCATAACGGTGCAGAACCTGTGTAAATTCATTTGATTTCAACTGTTTTTGAAACATGGCCTCATAGGCTTTCTGCATCAGTTTTACCGCCTCATACCGCAGACCTCTCGGGTGTACCGACAATAAATTTTCTATTTCCTTGATGCATTTGGTATATTCGCCATTGGCCTGGTAAATTTCAGCAAGACGCATCATGGCGATTCTTGAATATGTATTTTCAGGGAATTTCTTTTTTATCATCTCATAAATATCGATTTTCTCCTTATCAGACTTCAAATACCTGGCAATGCCGATGGAACTTGCAATATAGCCTTCAGTATCAGGATATTTCTGCCTGACCAATTCATATATCTTTACCGCTTTTTCACCATTATTATCCATACCGTAAGTGTCGCCGATTTTATTTAAAATAACATCAGGATTTTTTACATCAGGGAAAAGATTCAATAACCGGGTTAATATTTCTCTTGCCGCCATGCTTTGCCCGATTTCAAAATTGGCATTCCCCATGATCGACATTAATTCATAGGTTGTATAAACCCTGGCCGGGTGTGATTCCACAACATAGTTCAGAACAGACAAAGAATCAAGATAACTGCGTTTTTCAAAAAGTGCCCTGCCATATCCAATACCGGCATCCGGGATGTAGCGATTCTCAACCGTATCTTCAAAAACTTGTTTAAAATATAATAATGCTTTGTCCGGAAAGCCTTTTTTTTCATAAATGCCCGCAAGATGATAAATGACTTCAGCAAGCCCTGGATAGTCAGGATAGTCCCGTTTGACAATATTAAAATATCCTTCAGAGGCAGCATCATTGTTCATCTGTTTCTGGATAATACCGATGGCGGAATAGGCATAGGGGATATACAAGGATTTGGGATATGATACCAGCGCGTCCTGATACATCCGTTCAGCTTTCAAAAGTTGTGCAAAATCATCTTTTTTAACTATTTGTAAAAAAGCATAGGCTTTCAGAAAATATGCTTTTTCAAGACAGGTGGTATTTCCCTGAATAATATACTGATCCAGTGAATCAAAGGCTTCTTTGTAAAGATCTTTTTTCAAGAGCAGGAGTGAATTCGAAACCAGATTTGAATCGCAGCCGGAACCATCAACGGCTCTTAAAAGGTCACTGATATCTCCTTTGTTTCCGTTTTGAACTCTTTTAGGCGGGACATAGATTGGAGGGGCCGCTATTTTTTCAGGTTTTTTACGCTCCGGTTCAATCTCGGTTTTCCCGGTTCCCTTTGTTTTAGGAGATTCAGGATCATCTTCTTCCTTTGAAGCCGGTAGTGTTTTGCGTGTTGTTACAGACGCTGAATTAATAGTTGAAGCGGAATCTTCATCCGGATTTTTGTCTTTATCAACAGGTTCTTCTTTTTTAGTTGCCGGAACAGGGGCTTCAATTTCCTTTTTTCCCCTTGTTTTTTCAAGTGTGAGAACAAAACTTGAATCCGATTTATTAAACCCGGACTGCATATGTTCATACTGTTGATGACCGGTCAGCAGGATAGCAATCACATTACCCTGCATTTTTTCAATTATGATCCTCTGTACTAGTGATTTTTCCTGTTCTTTTATTTTAAATCCTTTTCCCAGGGTCACATTGGTCAAGGCAATTAAAAGCTCTTTTTTTTCAACCTGAATCACTTTAACGGAAATATTTCGACTTAGAAAAATTTTCACCGCTAAAGGATCCTTTTGTATGTCGATCTTATGGATCACGGCCGGTGCAGCATACACCTTTACCGAAAAAACTAAAAACAGAAGACCGGATATCAGCAGGACTTGAAAAAATTTAGCTAATTTTAATCTGATCATATTCTTTACTTTATATTAAACTTGCCGGTTTAAATTTCTATTATTTCAGATATTTCAAAGCAAGTAATATGCCATCCCAGGATTATGTTTTGTATTATAACAGATCAAATCAAGGGATTAAAGTTGAAAATGGTATTTGCCGGCTTTTGCTTTTTCTTTGGATTGTAATTCAGGCTGAACCTGGGGAAAAAAACGTCAAAAAAATGACATAAAAAATCAAAAGACCGGACTGTCATTTTCCGGTTCGATATTCATTTTTTTTATCTTCTCCACCAGTGTTGTCCGGTTTATCTTTAGAATCTCGGCCGCCTTTGCCTTTACCCAGCCGGTCTGATTCAAGGCGTAAAGGATCAATGACCTTTGATACAGGTCTACTGCTTCATTAAATCCGATTTCATTATTGAAAACAGCAACGACTGAAGGCGGTATGCCCTGAGAAGATGTTTCGGCAATATAGTCCGGCAGGTCATAGAGTTCAATGATATCGTTATCAACAAGGACGGATACCCTCTCAATAAGATTTTCAAGCTCCCTGATATTTCCCGGCCAATCATGCCGGAGCACGGCCTGGCCTGCACTTTCTGAAAAAGTTTTTATTTTATACCCAGGCATCCGTTGAGCCATGAGGTTCTGAAAATAATCGATCAAGGGGAAAATATCTTCTTTCCGTTCACGCAGGGGAAGGATGTGAATGGGTATGACATTAAGGCGGTAGAAGAGATCTTCTCTGAATAACCCCTGCGTCATTGCGGCTTGAAGATCTTTATTCGTAGCGGAAATCACCCTGATATCCACTTCAATGGTGGTTGTTCCACCCACTCTTTCGAATCTCCTTTCCTGGATTGCTCTTAGTAATTTGACCTGAAGTTCAGGGCTCATGTCCCCGATTTCATCAAGAAAAATAGTTCCTCGATCTGCAATCTCAAATCGCCCGATTCTTGACCTGACGGCACCTGTGAAAGCGCCTCTCTCATGCCCGAACAATTCGCTTTCAAGCAATTCACCCGGGATGGCACCACAATTGATCACCACCATGGGACCATCACACCTTGAGCTGTTCCTGTGTATGGCTCTTGCGATTAATTCCTTTCCTGTCCCGCTTTCTCCTGTAATAAGGACTGAAGAATTGGATTTTGATACTTTCCTGGCGGTTTCCAGCACTTTTAATAACCCCTTGCTGACACCGGCTATTCCAAAACGATCAAACCCTGAATTATCCGGGATCTCACGTATTGTGGACTCGAATTTTACTGCAGATGTCGGGGATGCTGTCATTTTAAAATCTTTTCAAGCTTATCGGATATTGCTTCAGCAGTAAAGGGTTTAACAACATAATTTGAAACCCCTGCCTGAACGGCCTCTATGACATTTTGTTTTTGAGCCTCAGCCGTAACCATTAAAAAAGGTGTCCTTTTATGATTATCACTTGCCCTGACTTTTTTTAAAAGTTCAAGGCCTGTCATTTTCGGCATGTTCCAGTCTGAGATAATCAAATCAATGCTCTGTCCCTGCAATATTTCCCATGCAGAGGTCCCGTCATCGGCTTCCACAAGATTTTTAAAGCCCAGTTGTTTTAAAATATTCTTAAGAATACGGCGCATGGTAGCAAAATCGTCAACAATCAAAACCTTGATGGATGTGTCCATTACCACGGTTTCCTCCTTATATAGGTTGCAACATCCTTTCTATCGTTCAAAACAGACCTCTATTGTGAAATCACCATTTTCAGTACTGAAGGGAATTGCTATCTTCGGCCCGTCAGTATAGTGCGTAATACTATGGTTTCTACCGGTGATGACGGAAGGGATGGCGGCTCTAAAAACTTTTCCGACTTCTTCAAGCTCCCTTCTGGCCTGGCCAGAAATCATATTCGTCAGTTCACCGACGGCATCTGCGATTTCACTGTTCAGTTCCGTCATGGTTTCACCAAACATATTGGAAACCACTGCCAGAATACATTTTGATTCAAAGGTAACTGAAATTGTGCCGTTGGCAATCCCGGTCAGTCCCAGGACACCGGTTACGTCCCCGACTGCAACATTATCTTTTTTCAGATAAGGTTTGCCGGCATTCACATTTACAAACGCCATGGTTTCCAGGACATTGATCGTTGCATTGATAAAAGGATTTATCAGTTTTACATTCATGAATATATATCCTTTGTCAATATCAAATCAAGACTCTGAACCATCACTGCTGTTATAATATACAATATTTTTCAGGTGAGAATAGGTATCCACATCCATGGAATCAAAGATAATTCCCATGCCGTTATCACTCTTCCTGACAACCGTCCCTTTCATCTGCAATTCAATTTTATCTATCCCTCCGGTAAGATATACAGTAATCAAGCATTTTGTACCGGAAACAAATTGTCCTCCTGCATTGACAAATATTCCTTTCAGGCTTAAATCCATTGAATTGCCTTGTAATCTAACCTCTTTTCCATCGGCCTGGATCAATATCTCGATTGCAGTTGAAAACCCGACCCTGGAATGTCTGCGTTTTTCATCATTGCCGGAAACAGTCATTGTAGATTACTCCATACTTTTTTGTTTATCCATTTAATTTTATTCATCAAATAACACATATTATTTCAGGGCTCAAGCCATTAAAAATCATCAACCAGTTCCTGATCCGCCACCTCCAGAAATGCCTTTACAACCTCAGGATCAAATTGTGTCCCTGAGTTCATTTTTATAATTTCTATCACTTTACTTTTATCCATTTTTTTCCTGTAGGCCCTGTCAGATGCCATGGCATCAAATGAGTCGGCTACACAGAGTATCCTTGCAAGCTTGGGGATTTCATCGCCTTTTATCCCATCAGGGTACCCCTTACCGTCAAAGCGTTCATGGTGGTGCCGGATGATCTCCATTTCCCGGTCCCAGAGGCCCAGCTTGCTGATGATGTCCGCTCCGATTACCGGGTGCTCCTTTATCTTCTCATATTCCTCATCCGTTAATTGGCCGGGTTTTAAAAGAATGTCATCCCTTATCCCTATTTTTCCAATATCATGAAGGCTTCCTGCAAAATTAATAATATCCAGCTCTTCCTCTGTGCATTTCATCTCTTCTGCAATCATATGCGCATATTTTGCAACTCTTGTCGAATGCTTTCTCGTATACAGGTCCCTAACTTCAAGAGCTGCTACAAATGCATAGAGCGTTGAAAAAAGATTATCATAGATATTTTCATATAAAGCAATATTTTCAATGGCAGAAGCGGCTTTCTGGGTAATAAAGCTCATATAATAAACATCCTTTTCATTAAACAGCTTTTTTTCGCTGAATGAAAAGGCGCTGGCAACGCCAAAAATCTTATCCCTGATTTTCAGCGGCACAATCATCAAAGAACTGATGATATCATCCAACCGCTTGTTTTTTCCTGAGCCGGAAATCAGACAGGGGTTGTGATCCGTACTTAAGACATCAAGTATGAATTTATTGGCTGCTTCAGACAGATCCCGGCCAAAAAGGGAACGAACCGCTTCATTCTCAATGCCGCAATCAGAACTGGCAACACGGACAAGGGATTTGTCCTGATCTGAGTAAATATGAAAAAAAACCATCTCGGCATTTAATTCTTCAACCCCCAGATCCACTACCTTATTAAATATGCCATAGCTTGAATCAGTGGATGAAAAATCCTCCATCACACGGTTCAATGTATTAACTTCTTCAACCCTTTCCATGAGTTCCTGGTTAAGAAGTTTGAGACGCTCCTGACGTTCGACTTCTTCTTTAAGAATCAGATTTTCAATAAAAAGCTCGCGCTCCCGGAGTATCCTTTTAAGGGTTAGCTCCATCTGTTCAAGGTTCACAGGTTTGATTAAATAATCAACAACACCGTTTTTTAATGTCTGTATGGAATTTTCCAAAGAAGGATATCCTGTCATGACAACAACAGGAAGTGTACTCTCCATCTCTCTGATCTTTTCTGCGAGTTCCAGGCCATCCATCTGCGGCATATTGATATCCGTAAAGACACACCCGATTTTAATCCGCTTTAGAATTTTCAGGGCCTCAACTCCATTGCAGGCCGTGTAAACTTCATAACCCTTTCTCTGAAAATAGCCCTCAGTTACATCCAGTATCCCTTCTTCGTCATCTACAACAAGTATTTTGATAGGGTTATGTTTCATTGTTATCGATAGCTGCCTTCGCTGAATTATATTTAAACCGTTCTGCAAATGTATCTTAAAGATCCTAATTTATCAACAAAAATCCAACGCTTGCCAAATTCTTGACGCCATATGAATATACTTCTAAAATTTAGAAGTATATCAAAATAATATTCTTGACAAATTAATTATTAAAGAATAAAATACACTTTTTTATTAAAAATAAAATAATTTAACCATAATTAAAAAAGAATATTAAAGTGGATAAAACCGACCTTCAAATTCTCCAGATTTTACAGAAAAAAGCCCGGATTCCCAATGTGGAAGTTGCCAGGAATATCGGGATGGCACCATCAGGCGTACTGGAACGGATTAAGAAACTGGAGGCACAGGGCATCATTGAAGGCTATGAAGTCAGGCTGAATGCAGACATGTTTCATTGTTCAACGATCGCCTTTATCCAGATTAAATTAACCTCTCCTTCACGACTTGCAGAAACCGGCAGACGCCTTGCTGACATTGAACAAATCCAGGAAGTGCATTCCCTCTCCGGAGAAGACTGCCTTATGATCAAGCTGCGGGTTGCCAGCAATACCGAGCTTGAAACGATTTTAAGAACACAAATAGCATCCCTTGATGCTGTTAAGGACACAAAGACCCTGATTGCACTTTCTACCTATAAGGAGAGCGCAAAAATTCTCTTGCCTGAAACTCTTTAATAAGGAAAATATGACCTATGCCCATGTCGGAATCATATAAAATAAGACTTTCAAACATTCTCCCACAAATTGTTGACACCTTTGGCACCCCGTTTCATATCTATGATGAAAAAGGGATAAAAGAAACCTGCCGGCGCTTAATCTCAGTCTTCAAGGAGATAGAAGGATTCAGGGAGTATTTTGCAGTGAAAGCTTTGCCCAATCCTTCTATTATGAAAATCATGCAGGCTGCCGGCTTTGGCTTTGATTGCAGCTCTGTACCGGAAATTGAACTTGCAAGGCAGATTGGAAGCAATCGGGATGATATCATGTTTACTTCCAACAACACTAGCACATCCCAGTTTGAAACTGCACTCAGCAATGGAGGGTGTATTTTAAACCTGGACGATATTTCTTTAATTTCCAAACTGACAAAAATCCCTGAACTTATCTGTTTCAGGTATAACCCGGGCTCAAGGCGCAAAGGCAATAAGATTATTGGAAACCCGGCGGAGTCCAAATATGGGGTCGGTCATGACCAGATTATCGATGCCTATGCGAAATCCATAGCATTGGGGGCGAAACGGTTCGGGATTCATACCATGCTGGCGTCCAATGAATTGAATTATGAATACATGGTGGAAACTACACGGATGCTCCTTGATATTGTTGAAATGATATGTAAAACGCTTCCTGTTACCTTTGAGTTCATCAATATCGGGGGCGGCCTTGGGATTCCCTATACCCCGGATGCTTTTCCTTTCAATCTTGACGCCATGGCCCTTGAAACCACAGAACTGTTCCAAAAATTTAAAAATCAATACGGATGGGTCCCGAGACTGTATATGGAGAGCGGCCGATATATTACAGGGCCACACGGAGTACTGGTCACTTCAGTAATCAACCACAAAAATATCTACAGGAAATATGTAGGTGTGGATGCCTCCATGTCGGCACTCATGAGACCAGGTATGTATGATGCCTATCATCACATCCATATCCACGGGAAAGATACTTCATCAACACTCGAAAAGGTCGATGTTGTGGGCGCCTTATGTGAAAATATTGACAAATTTGCTGTTCAGAGAGATCTTCCCCCAACTGAGGAAGGAGATATTCTGGTGATCCATGATACCGGCGCCCATGGCCATGCCATGGGATTCAATTATAACGGCCACCTGAGACCTAAAGAGCTCCTGTTAAAAGAGGATTTGAGCGTTGAACTCATCAGAAGAGCCGAAACCATGGAGGATTATTTTGCAACACTGAAATTTGACCCTGCCGTACATCGTTTTTAACATCGGACACAAATTTCAGGGGCTTTTCCAGATAACAGGAAAACATATGACCTACTGCATCATTTTAACAACCTGCCCGAACAACGAAGAAGCAAACACCCTTGCTTTAAAAATCCTAAAAGAAAAACTGGCGCCCTGTGTCCAGCTTTCTGCCATAACAAGCTGTTATACCTGGAAAAACATGATCCATCAGGAGCCTGAAATCAGACTCCTGATTAAAACAAGAACCGATCTTTTTAAATCGGTTGAAGAATTTATCCGCCGGCACCACAGCTATGAAGTGCCTGAGATCGTTCAAATCCC
>MGTJ01000020.1 GCA_001799395.1 Desulfobacterales bacterium RIFOXYA12_FULL_46_15
AGAAACTTGAGAATCTGCTTTCATGGCGCCATAGCGGTTTCCATGTTTATATCGGTGATAGGATAACGCCTTCAGATAACCCAAGGTCACACGCAAAACCGGTCTTGGCAACCTGGCCCGGTACATTATTCGGGCTTGCTTTTCCCAGGAACGAATGATTTATGTTCCGGCTGAAGACTCAGCAGATGGTGTTGCCAAAGTGGTCTACACATCAAAAGACAGAAAGTCCCGGGGAATGAGAAAAAAGGCCTGTACGGATGATACCATTCCTGCCGTTATGCCAAATGATCTGTCCTCCAAAGAATCACGGCAGAACTGGGCTCGCCTGATCCAGAAAATTTACGAAGTCGATCCGCTTGTGTGTCCAAAATGCCAGGGATCAATGAAAATAATCAGCTTTATCGAAGAACATGGCGTCATCGAAAAGATATTACGTCATCTTGATCTCTGGGATGTCCGCAACCATGATCCGCCGCACCATGATCCGACGCAAAAGGTTTCAGATTATATTCTTGATTTGGTCTGCGCGTGACCTTCAGGTTATGATGAGACAGACTCTAAAATTCCGGAATTGGAGAGTTGGTATTGATTTTTTTTTAAAATTGGGCTGAGGAATTACGGTGGTCTACGCCCAAAATCATCCCTGTCTTGGTATTTTTTAAAAATTTTTCAGGAATCTCAAGTCAAATTGTTCAAACCTTGATTTTTGCCTTGACTTAAGTTTCTCTCCCCTGATACAGGTACACCATGTTGTACCTGTATCAGGGGAGCAGTAATATTTTAAACTCTGGGGATTTTCGATACTTTCTTTAGCAAAAAGCAAGTTCCGGTACCTTTAATATTGTTTCCAGAAAGGTATTGTTGACATTTTATTGGCTTTGAGATCAGCTTCCGTCAGTTGGTAGACCGCTATTTTAGGATCGGCACAATCACCATATTGGTTGCAGGTAATTGTACCGGTGAGACCTTTCATCTCTTTTGTGTCATGTAATGCCTTATTAAAAGCATCCCTGTCGATTTCAAGGGTATCCCCTTTAACAACGGCAATTTTCTCTAATGCAGCCATTATCATGAACACTGCATCATAGGCATGGGCATGGAAAGGGGCTTCAGGAGAGGTCCCGTATTTTTTCTTAAATTTTTCAAGAAAAGCAGCATAGGAAGCGTCCATGGATGAAAAATCAGGGCTGGAATGATACATGCCGACGGCTGCATTGCCTGCTGCTGTGAGAAA
Source organism: Desulfobacterales bacterium RIFOXYA12_FULL_46_15 (assembly GCA_001799395.1). Classification (GTDB taxonomy): domain Bacteria; phylum Desulfobacterota; class Desulfobacteria; order Desulfobacterales; family Desulfobacteraceae; genus Desulfobacula. Next base: position 1,235 of record MGTJ01000020.1, read on the forward strand.
ATCAGGAGAAAAAGAACCTTCTGCACCCATGAGAGCAACTTTTCCCAGCCCTGCAATTTCTTTTGCCTGACGGACACAGTGAGCGGTTTCAGCAATAAACGTCGGCATGTAGATTGCCTGGGGTGCGCCGCTGGCAATCTTTGTCAGAACCGGTCTCATATCTATATCACCAGGAGAAACAGCTTCTTCGGAAATAATGGTTCCGCCAAATTTTTTAAATGCATCGGCAAATACCTGGGCAAGTGACTGCGCATAGAGGCTACCGTCATGAATGGTGGCAGCTTTTTTAAGCCCTAATTTTTTAAAAACAAACTCCGCTGCAACTGCACCCTGGACCATGTCATTATGACAGGTTCTCAGATAACCGGCAAAGTCGGGCCCGCTTGCAGGGTCGGTCAGGAAGGGAGCTGTATTGGATGGGGAAATAGAAGGTATTTTCATTTTCCAGAGAATGGGTACACCGGGTTTTGCAGAACTGGAACAGCTCGAACCGATGGCCGCAAGCACTGTCGAGTCTGCTGCAATTTTAGATGCAGCGGTCTGGCCTCCTTCAGGACTGCACCCGTCATCATGGGTGGTCACTTTGATGGGGTGGCCTTTAAAAGATCCGCCCATGGCTTCGACGGCCAGTTCTACACCACGAACTTCATCAGTTCCAAGAGATGTGTTGGGCCCGGCGATTACAAACCAGGATGCCAGATGGACCGGGTCTCCTTTTTTTAACGTGAGAACATTTCCTGCGACAGCCGGGCCGGCCATCAAACCGAACAGGAAGCAAACAGCAACGAACAATTTTAATAAATGTTTCATACGACACTCCTCCTCTAACGAAAAATAAATTAATATGAAAAATCCGGGTCAACTGCTGATATGTTTATTTTATCTGCGCTTAGACCCGCCTGGTACAGCTTTGTATGGCAGTTACACCAACCGGATAAAAAATTTTACCCGGATTTTAACCAGACATGAAAATCCCTCTCAACAGAGGGCTGTATTCCCAAAAAACCGGGGGCATTAAAACACATCTCATAAAGGCCATGCCCAAAAGAGCGATCACAGGCTATCAAAAAGCCCTTATTATTTTTCATGTTGAGGATATAAACTTTGGCATTGTGAACCCTGGTCGCAAAAAAACATGGCTCCTGTTTCAAAAACGGATCAATATCAATGGTTACCAGCCTGTCCATCAGATTTTTTGCATTATTTCCATAAACTGCCATGAGGGTCCAGGCATCGGTCATATCCACAGCGCAGGCGGGTAAGCAGACCGGATTAAGGTCCCCGGACAGATTGTAATAATGGCCCTCATCGTGGCTGAGCCCGGCATACCATGCGTCCTCGTGCCATCGCGCCCGCCCTTTGCCCGGAAAAATCCGGCGATCTATGTCCGGGCCGATAACAACGGCTTTAGGTCGATGGCTTAAATCGCAAACTCGGATTGTCATATTTTCATCCTTTCACCTTTTAAATCGTAAAACGGGGGGGACTGATAATTTGCAGTCCATTCACTCCCGTTTCCATACAACACCAGGGTGCCTCTTTTTTTGATTTCGCCGGGATTATCGACCAGGGCCAGCCCAATGGTTTTACCCAATGTTTGACTATGGCAGACAGAGGTCACATGTCCGGCCCTCCGATTGCCTTCCCGAACGATAAATCCATTTTTGATATCTTCTTTACCGGTCAGGCTAAATCCCACTACGCCCATATTGGATTCATTTCCAAGGTGGCGGAGGACCGGGCCGCCAATCATATCCGGTTTTGTTTTATCCCAGAGAAAATTCAGATGGGTACCAAAAGCGCCAATCAAAGTTGTGTTGCCGTCGGTATCCATACCCGGGATAACATGACCTTTTTCCAGGCGGCAAGTTAACAGAGCTTCTGTTCCAAAGGGTTGCAAGCCAAAATCACGCCCTGCAGAAAAAATATGTTGCCATAAACCCGGTGCATACCCGGCAGGAAAATTCAGTTCAAAACTTAATTCTCCTGTAAAACCCAGCCGGAACACAAAGCAATTTACGCCCGCAATGTCCATTTCACGCCAGTGCATATAGGGGAATACCTTATTGCTGATATCTTCTTGGGTCAGTTTTTCAAGCAGCAGCCTTGCCTTGGGGCCGGTAAGGTTAATGCCGGCCATGCGGTCCGTCCAGTCCACCAGATAAGCCTTCCAGTTATGCTCATGGCAATGCTTTCGATAATGGGCCAGGGTGGCCGGGCCCCGGGCGGTTGATGTGGTGAAAAAAAGTTTTCCATCCGGCAGCCTGATCACGATACCGTCATCTATGGGCACACCCTCTTCATTGCAGGTAGCGGTATAAAGACTTTTTCCCGGTTTGAGTTTCCCGATGTTATTGGTATTGACATGATTCCATAATCTTTCAGCATCCGGTCCAAACAAAAGAAATTTTCCCAGGGTTGAGGCATCATACATACCGACGTTTTCATGCACAGCCTTGATTTCACCCGGAATATCACCAAAATGCTCCATCCTGAACCAGGCCCCGATACGAGAGGGTTTGCCTCCTGCCTGTTCCTGGACTTCATGCAAAGGTGTCTGTCTCATCATGACATGGTGTCCTGCGGCAAGAGCGCCAAGACTCATTGAGAATGATGTGGGCCTGGGTTTGGTCAATGGGTTCGTTGGAATTTCTTCAGCAAGGATCCGGCTTACAAGCTGAGAAAAATTGTCATGGCATGACCCCCCTTGACAAGGTCCCATGGTGGCCGTTGTATACCGCTTGGCCGATTCCACATGATCAAACCCTTCCTTAAAGGCATTCTGAACATCTTTTTGTGTTACGTCATGGCAGAAGCAAATAAAAGATTTATTCGGCCGGGTTGATTTTTGAGGCTGGGGGGTTACAGGAACGGCTTTTGGCAAGCCTTCAAGGGTTTCCTGGTGTTGTTTAACAAGGGGCTGCGTATCCAGACCGATATGGGCTAAGGCCTGGGCCCCGGCCAGACGGCCCGTAGATCTTATCGCTTCGGTGTCCACAAGACCCAGCAGCCTTCCGGCGGCAAAGCAACCATGGGGAAGACTCTGCGGCAGATGCATATTCAGGGCGGGATTATAGGCAATTTGGGCACCCATCATCCCCAATAATTTGTGTCGAGGGCTTCTTCCGCCGGATGCTATAATAGCCTCAACACTGATCGTTTGCCGGGAACCCCCGGACACTCCCTCGATTTCAACACCCTTAACGAATCGGCTACCTATTGCCCGGACAATCCGGTGTCGTGGAAAAAGCGGTACACCGGCCCCGGAAAGATTCTCCAAAAGCTGAGGATCGATTCCTGAATTTCGATAATCAACGATACCCGCCACTTTGACGCCTGAGTGAGCCAATTGGAGAGCGGTATGAAGCAAAGCGTCTTCACCGCCGGACAGCAACACGGGTCCGCCGGGTTTTAATCCATATAACTGAACCAGTTTTAACGCAGCTTCCGGTAACCATACCCCAGGCCGGTCATTGTCGGCAAACACCAATGGCCGGGCGGCAGCCCCGGTGGCAACAATAATAGCACCCGGATCAATATGATAGGCCCGTTCAAGGAATCCGCCCTCCGGATTGGATTGGACACAAAAAGCGAGTCCTTCATGATAAAGCGCCGACACCTGGGTAGACAAAAGAACCGTAATATTTTGCGCTTCCATTACCTGTGCGATTAATTCTTTTATTCGGGACCGGCCTTCTTCCCCCTGAAGAAAATCAAATCCGCCTAAACGAAAATCGCTCTCAACCAGAACAACCCGAACATCTGCTTTTGCACCTGTGAGGGCAGATTCAAGTCCTGACAGGCCACCGCCGATTACCAGCAGGTCAGGAGCCAGATTGATATGATCAAATTTTATTTTTTTATCAAGGACCGGCAAGTGGGCGTGATTCCCGCCCGCCTTTCTCATCTGCCGGATAGCGTGAGGCCAGATCCAGGAAGGTTTGTGGAATCGTTTATAATAGAAACCGGTCGGCATCAGCCAATCCAGTTTATCGGCAATCGTCAAAGGGTCAAGGCCGGTTTTGGATTGCGGTTCAACACGCATTCCATTTTGCACTATCGTGTGGCATGTCCGGACATTGGGCCGGCCATCCACTGTCATGGCGCATCTTCCGCAAGCGCCGGACATGCAATGGGGGCCGCGTGGCCTGTGGTATTTGAACGACCGGCTGAAAACACGCAGACCCGCTGCCATCAATGCTGAGGCTATGGTCTCTCCCTTGTGTGCGGTAATCTTCTTTTTCCCGTAAAAGAACGTTAATTTTTCCGAACGATCAATCTCTTCAGTATCTTCAGTATCTTTTAATGTAATCGGATGTCTAATCATCTGCCCGAGTCTCCAATATTTCCAGGACTTCATTGGTCTCTGTATTTCGTTTTATCTTAAGCCATTCACAGCAGCCGCCGCCGTGATACCACCACTCCTCCTGAACACCGCAGGTGTTTTTGCGGAAATACAGATAATGCCGCCAGGTTTTTAAATCGCTGTCCACCGGGGGACGAAACCGAACCTCCGAGTCAAAGGAAAACTCATACACATCTCTTATGCCGCAATTCGGACACGGTATTTTAAATCCCATAATAGATCCAACTCCTTTATTAATTTCGAGGGTAAGTCGTCTCAGGAACCAGACGCCCCTCATAAAAACGCTCGATACCAAGAGCCTTGATCATTTCCGGGCATTGCTGTTCAGCAATATATCCGGCCATGTTTTTCCCGCACGCCGGAGATGATTTGAAACCGAAATACCCCCATCCTGCATCGATAAAAAATCCTTCAATCGAAGTTTTGCCCATAATCGGGCTTGAATCAGGCGTCATATCGCATAATCCGTTCCAGGATCTCATCACCCTTAAACCGGCCAGATCAGGAAAAAGCTGTGTCCAGCCGTAGGCCAGATCCGATGCGAAATGATAGGTGTTTTCGAATTTATAGGTCTGCCAGGGGTCCATGTGGGTGCCGATTACAAAATCACCCTTGATGGTCTGGTTCCCGAAACAAAAATACGTTTCAGAGGCAAGGGCCTGATCCAGGAAAGGTGCCACCGGCTCTGTAACCATGGCCTGCATGGGCAATGTCACCACCGGCAGGTCCAGACCGGCCATGTGGGCAATGGTGGCGGACCAGCCGCCTGCTGCGTTCAAGACAACAGGCGATGCGATAAATCCTTTTGTGGTATCGACCCCTGTGACGCTGTTGTTTTTGATACGGATGCCGGTCACTCCGACACCTTCGCACAGATCAATTCCATGATGATAACAACCCTTTGCAAAAGCCCATACCGCAGCATCATGGCGGATGCTGCCGCCCGGGGGATGATAATATCCGCCGATAATGGGAAGATCCGGCGTATCGCTGATGTCCAGGCGGGGAACCATTTTTTTCAGCTCCTCAGGCGTCAGCAGCTCATTTTCAATTCCCATGAGTTTAAATGTTTCATGGCGCATGCGCATGGAATCAATTGACATATTATTATGAGCCAATGCGATCAGCCCTTTCTGCCACATCATGATGTTTACATCCAACTCTGCACTGAGGCCTTTCCAAAGATCCACGGCCTGTTGATATAAAGGTATGATTTCCGGAGCGCGCTGATTGATCCGGTACACTTCCGTATTCCGGCTTGATCCGCCAAACCCGATACGCTCACGTTCAAGGATTGCTATATTTTTTATCCCATGATCTTTTGCCAGATAATAGGCACAGGCCATGCCATGAAGACCGCCACCGATGATCACAACATCATAGGAACGCTCAGGTGCCTTACTCCGCCACCATGCTTTATCTTTTGTCATTGAAAGCCCCCTTCTGTAATTCTAAATTTGCCATACATTTCCTTTTCATGACAATCAGCGCCGGTTCCTTTTTTTATCCATTTCCTGCATCACCCTCTGGAAATAATAGCAATGCAACCGCATAATGGTTGCTACGCGATTGACTTCATTGTTTTCCATTGCATGAAGTAACTCATTCCAGTCTCTGATGGCTGCCTCAGGCTCTTCAGGCACTGAAATCAAAATATCTGTGAATCTTGTGGCATTCTGTTTAAAAGTAATGTTGAACCACTCGAATATTGGATTGCCGGTAATTTTTGCCAATTGAACGTGAAGCTCCAATTCCATTTCATAAAATTGCAGATTTCCGATAGTGGAAATCCGGTAGACTTCCTCCATCTCATCCTTCATTTGCCTGAGATGCTTAATTTGATCCGGGGTCGCACGCTCCGCTGCAAGGGCCGCACACTGGGTTTCAATAATTTCTCTGAATTCACTAATATGATTGAGCGATACCCGGCCGTGACGAATCAGAGTGGCCAGCGTTTCTCCTGCCTTAGCGCTGTCAAGTTCGGTGACATACGCACCCCCACCTCTCCGGGTTTCAACCATACCCTCTTGTTGAAGCAGGCAGTATGCTTCTCTCACCGTTCCGCGACCGACCGCCAGCAGTTTCATGACATCTCGCTCCGAAGGCAGCCGGTCACCGGGCAGATATTTCCGGTTCAGGATTTCTTCCTTTAATTTTTTATGCAGTTTCTCTGCAGCACTGACCTTTTCCATCTATAGTTACTCCCCTGTTTTCAATCCAAAATTATCCAATCACAGAAAAACTGGAGTTGGGATTAATCTTCCTCAGCCGTGAATAAAATCCTATATTGCAGGTCCGTTTTGTGTATCTCATGGTAAACCGTACCGGGTCTTTGTCATGGTCATGACCTTTCTCCACGGCCTGAACCAGCTCAGCCATGAGGACACCGACAACGGGTGAATTTTTAAACTGGTTCCCGCTGGTGCCCACAGCCATGTAAAAACCATCCAGAGAAGATTTGTCATAGATGGGAATCCAGTCATCGGTGCAGTCATAGAGATCCACAATCCCGCTCGGCCGGTTGGGAATGCGAAGATCTTTTATGCGCTGGGCTGTGCGCATGACCTGGGTGGTCCACTGATCGGTAAAATCGGTATTGTAATGATCCGGATCTTCAATGTATTCCAGGGTGTCACATTCCGGGTCTTCCGATCCGATGAGGATATTGTTGCCGATTTCCGGCCGGGAATAACAGCCCACATCCCCATCTGAAATAATAGTGCCCAGGTTGTTGTAATCAAAACCTTCAGGAGCCGGAACGTGACACACTTCCTGGCGAAGGGGCCGGGTCTTGATATTCATTTTTTCTTCAACCCCTGCCATTCGGTTGATCTGAAAGGAATGGGGACCAGCCACATTGATCACCACGGGGGCGTTAATTTCCATGCCATCCTTTAGCGTGATACCGGTTACGCGGTTATTTCGCTGCCGGATTTCCGTTACCTGGGCATTGAACATGAACGTGGCGCCAAGAGCTTCGGCTGCCCGCTGCACATTATGGGCCGATTGCTTGGGATCTGAAATCAATCCGGATTCCGGGACATAAATGGCCCCTTCGATTTTATCCCGGGTTGGCTTTCCAAAGCGTTCATCGCCGGGCAGAACAGGCGGCCCAAATCCCCGGGCATCCAGCAGGGGTAGCAATTCCAATAATTCCTGGGGAGCATATTCCCTGTAAGGAACACAAAGTTCATCAAGGGAAGCCATGACTTTTTTCAGGTAGTGATTTTTTTCGGTCTTGATAACCAAGGCGCCTGTGTTGATATATTTGACCAGCCCTGTTTCATCGACCGTTCCAAGGTATTTCGGCCAGTCCAGCCAGTAATAATAGCCTTCCCTTGCCATGGCCACACCGTCCGGGGTGGAATAGTGCAACCGGATAATGGCGCATGAACCTGAGGTGGATCCATAACCGGCTTCAGGCAATTTATCGACATTTAATACCGTCAGTCCCTTTTTAGCCATTTCAAAACCGGTGCAGGCTCCGATAATACCGGCTCCGATAATAATCACATCATATTTTTTTTCCATTTTGCCAATCCGTAATTGTTATCATTTTAACATATCAGTTAATTTAATTTTTTAATCAACTGGTATCACCAATAATCGATTAAAACCAAATATATTAATATATGTCAAGTAATTTTTTTAAATTGGTATCACCAATTTTAATAGTCAATCCGTTGTTTCCGATGATACTGCCGTTCCTGGTGATAGTATCGCAGTCCAGACTTACGGGGATTTTTTAAATTTTAACCCGCACCTGCATGCTATCACCACTGACGGCTGTTTTCTTGATGATGGCAGTTTTAAAACTGCCCCAGGCTTTATACTGGAAGATCTGGAAAAAATTTTCCAGTATGAGGTACTGAAAATGCTCAAGAAAGAGGGAAAGATTAATGATGCCATCATACCCTGAAGGGCAGAAACTTGAGAATCTGCTTTCATGGCGCCACAGCGGGTTCCATGTTTATATCGGTGACAGGATAACACCTTCAGATAACCCAAGGTCACACGCAAAACAGGTCTTGGCAACCTGGCACGCTACATCATCCCTGTTTCTCCCAGGAAAGAATGGTTTATGTCCCGGCTGAAGAATCGGCAGATGGTTTAGCAAAAAGCAAGTTCTATCCAGGGGCTTGCAAACTCAGGATGGAAATCTAAAAATCGGGCACTGATACCAGGATTCCTCTGTCAGCTTTTTATATAAGGCTTAACGCTGGGCCTTTTCTTGATAATGCAACTTTTTTTCTGTAAATTTGTTGAGTCAATTCCCTTATCATCAAGCATAAGTCCTATTTTGTAAATTCCTTTAACCCACAAGGGTTTTTAACTAAACCGAAATACCAACATATTTATTGATAACATGCAGGTGCGAGCATATATCTCCCCGGGATACGATGGTCATGGGAGCCAATCATTTCAAGAGACCGTTCCTTGATCATCAGGTTATACAGCACCTCGACCGTCCTGTCCGCTTCGTCCTTTTCATGCACAAATTTTTTCATTATGTTGGATTTTGGTGCTATTGATTCAAGATTTTCAGGGAAATAGAAAGAGTCCCCCCCCCTAAAAGGAACCTCCTTCCTGATGGCATAGTGAGAACCAGGCCCATAAGACCGTTGGTATGACCTGGCAGGTCAACCATAACGAAAGTGCCGTCACCGAAGACATCATATGAATCGGAAAAAGTAAGGCACCGCTTACCTGGTGTCGTTGAAATTAGACGCAGACGTGAAACATCTATATTGGCATATTGTTCTCGAATATAGGCATGCCGGTGTGAACCAGAGGCATTTGCCGCTTCCCATTCATTCTTCCCAAGAATAATTTCCACGAAGCCCCTGAGACGAATAGCCCTTTTGGAACCGATGCGAAGGCCGTAGATAAAAAGTAGAATTTCATGCCTTATCCCATTTTTTTATAAATGATGCCATCCAGCATTGTGTCCGATATTAGCTTTATCAATTTGACGATCCTGTATTGAATCTGATTTTCTGTTATCAGGTATCTCGTTTTTGGATGAACGGAATTGAGGGACTCAACAACAACCTTTGCCACGGACAAAGGGTCAATTCCTTTCTCGTTGGCCATGTTTATTTCATGCTCCAGCTTATTCCTGTTGGCCTCGTAAAAAACCGATCCTTTGAACCGTTCTATTCGTTCATCGTGGTCCTTCCCCCAGAGCGGGGTTTTTATAAGTCCCGGTTCTATGACTATAACTTTCACGCCGAGTGGAGTCAATTCCCGGCGCAGCGAATCCGACCATCCCTCGATGGCGTGCTTGCTTGCCGCATATGCGCCGGAAAACGGCGTGGCCAGAAAGCCTGCGGCACTCGAGATATTGATAATTCTTCCCTTCGATTTAAGAATTAGAGGAAAGAGTCCTCTTGTGATGCGCTGAGTCCCGAATATGTTGATCATAAACTGCTGCTCGAAATGTTCCTGGGGGAAATCCATGAGCGGGCCAGGAGAAAAAATGCCCGCGTTATTAATGAGTGCCGTCAAACCGGTTCCGCTTTTCCCGATCTCCCTTGCCGCCCTTTTAACGTCGGTTTCACTGGTCGTATCAACCTCGAGTGTGATGATGTTCTCCCGGTTCTTAAAAACGGATAATCCTTTTGCATCAACGTCCGTCGCGTACACTCCCCATCCGTTCTCCGAAAGAAGTTCGGCGATTGCCTTCCCGATGCCGGAAGCCGCCCCGGTCACAAGTGCCCATTTTTTTGCAATTTCCATTGATCCTCCCATTCGAGCTTTATGCTCAACATTCCGGTTCAAAGAAGGTGTCCCAATCTCCAAAGCGATCTGGTCCTAAACTCTTGATGCCGGTTGACCTATGCCTGGGCTGCCTTGACAAAGGCCGGCGGGATCAGGTGGTGGTGGACATCTAAAAAGCCGGGATTCATCATATCTGCGGCAAATCCTGAGCCTTTTTCGTGAACAGGGCAATCTTCTTTTGCAGCTTTGGCGTATCCAGGAACAGCTCCGGATAGTATTTTTCCTTGCCCACCAGGGGGTTGACGCTGCATCTGGCCCAGTTGGCGGTCATAAGATCCATGTAGCAGCGCTGGCACCGGGCGCATTTGACGATGTCCCCTATCCGGCCTTCCTTTACCTTGACCGGCCAGAAGGGATCGGCAATGGCCTGGCGGCCCAGGGAGATGATATCCGTTGACCCTGATTCCAGGGCTTTCAGGGCGGTTTCCGGATGGATGAAGTTGGGAGTGATGACGGGCAGGCCTTCGGCAGCTTCCTTAAACCCAGGGGCCCACCGGGTGAACTCATCCTCGCCGTCCGGGGCAAAGGCGGCGCCGGGGTTTTCGTAGGAACCCTGGGAGATGTTGAAGAAATTGGCCCCGGCCTTCCGGCACAGGGCCACGACTCTGACCACCTCATCATGGGTGATGCCGCCGGGCATGAGTTCATCCCCGGAAAGCCGGACACCCAAAGGTTTGTCCGGGCCGATTCTTTCCCGGGTTTTCATGAGGGTGTTGGTGAGAAAGCGGGCCCGGTTTTCCAGGGAACCTCCGTAGATGTCGTGGCGGCGGTTGGAGCGGGGGGAGAGAAACTGGTGCATGAGATAGCCGTGGGGGGCATGGACTTCCAGGGCATCGTAGCCCAGCTTAAAGGCCGCCTGGGCCTGAACCGCGAACCGATCCTCCAGGTCCACGATCTCGGGGATGGTCAGCTCTCTCGGGGTATCGCCGTAGATGATGTGCAGCATCTCCGGTATCTTTTCCGCCGTAAAGGCCATGAGGGTATCGACCATGGAGGCGTAGGCGGCGTCGTCCATCTGCCGCAGCACATCAAAGTCCGGGACCAGCTCCGCCATTTCCGGGGAAAGGCGCTTGATCTGTTTTTCCCAACCCTTGTTCAGATGCCGCAGGTCCACTTGCAGGGGGACAGGTGAAGGGGCGCCGGCCGGGCAGTCCCTGGATTCCGCATGGGGATGGCCCTGGCGGCCCCAGCCCGGGCTCAGTTGGATGCAGACCTTGCAGCCGTTGAAGTGGTGCAGCATTTCCGTCATCTCGCTGTGGAAACGGTAATACCGTTCGTCGATGAGGAGGGAGGGGTTCAGGGATTCCTGGCCCCCCCAGCGGTGGGGATTCATGACCACGCATTCCGTGATGATGAGGCCGAAGCCCCCCCGGGCCCGCAGGGCGTACCAGGCCGTGTTCTGGTCACTGTGATACCCATTGGGCCCGGTATAGCCCAGGTTCATGGGGGACATGGCAATGCAGTTTTTGAGAGTGATGTCCCCGAGCGCTACTGGTTCAAAAAGTCTGTCAAAGTTCATGGCTGTTTTCCTTTTTTGTGGTTGTTCCTGTCTGTTTCGCTTCTGTCCGCCGTCCCGGACCTAAACGCCGGCGGCCGCCCTCCGTTTGGCGGTGTCAATGCCCAGAAGCCGCCCCAGGTTTCCGCCGAAGATCTTGGCCCGGTCCTCATCGGTAATGGCTGGATAGCCGTAGAGCTTCTGCATCTCTTCCGGGATCTGGAAGGTCTCCAGCCCCTTGACCGCAGCCCGGATCTGGGCCGAGAACCCGGCATAATCCGTGCCCCAGGTGATCTTGTCCGGCCCCACCCAGCGCAGGGCCTCTCCGATGATCCGGGCAAAGTTTCCCGGGGAGGTGAGGGCCCAGGGCACCAGGAGGCTGAGGCAGACATAAACGTTGGGATGCCCCATGGCCACCATGTTGAGATCGTCGCAATAGGGGTAGCCCATGTGAAAGGCGTTGATCTTGAGGCCGGGGAAATCCCGGGCCACATCGTCCAGAAAGATGGGCAGGGCATATTTGCTCTTTCCGGGCGGGACCCAGCAGAAGCCGGTGTGGATATCCAGGATGATATCCAGTTCCTCGGCCTTTTTATAGAAGGGCCAGAGATCCGGATCATTGATATAGGTATCTTCGGACGGATAGAACTTGAAAATCCCGGCCCCCTTTTCCTTGACCCAGTATTCCAGTTCCCAGATTGTGTTTTTCAGGCCCTTGTGCTTGATGGGGGAGACATTGGGCTGGAGCATGAACCGGTCCGGGTGGGTCTCAGCCACCTTTGCCATCTCCCCGTTGGTACACCAGCGCTGGGTATAACCTGTGGTATCCATCATAGATTCGGGTAAAAGGCAGGCGATGTCCACCCCGTACTTGTCCATGGCCCTGAGCAGGCTTTCCGGATCAGCGGTCTTGGTCAGCTCCCACTCCTCCATACCAGCATACATCTCCGGCGGCGCTCCGGTGATCAGGGGGCGGTGGATGTTCTCAATGGCCTTCCACCACATCCGGACCCCGGGAAAATGGTTGATGGGTTCCATATCGCCGATCAGATGGGCTTCTGGATCGATCTTAAAATAGCCTTGTGTTGCCGTGTCGCTCATAATGCCTCCTTAGGGTTGAAAAGGGTGGTTGGTTTATGGCATTGGGTCTCCCGTTCAGTTGTCGCCTTCCGGCAGCTGCTGCAGGGCCGTTCCGGCGGATCAGCCAATGCGCCGGTCATGGCCTTCCCAGAACTTTTTCTTTACATCCTTGCGCAGGATTTTTCCCACCGGCGTGGTGGGGATGGATTCCCAGATTTCGACGGCCTTGGGGCATTTGTAGCCGGAAAGGCGCTCCTTGCAGAAGCGGATCAGCTCTTCAGGCAGGATTTTTCCGGCATTGGGCTTCAGCACCACCACGGCCTGGACCCGCTCCCCCCATTTCTCGTCCGGGGCAGAGACCACGGCGGCCATGCCCACCCCCGGATGATCGTAGAGGACATCCTCCACCTCCTTGGGATAGACGTTTTCCCCGCCCGTGACGATCATGTCTGCCTTGCGGTCCACCAGGAAGAGGTAGCCGTCCCCGTCCAGAAAGCCCATGTCCCCGGTGAAGTACCAGCCGTCCCGGATGGTCTTCCGGGTCAGTTCCGGATTCTTCCAATACCCCATCATGACATGCTTGCCCTGTACCACGATCTCTCCGATTTCCCCCGTAGGCAGGGGGCGGCCCTTTTCATCTTGCACCTGAATCCGGGCGCAGTAGGAGGGTTTACCGGCACTGGTCAGAAGCCTGGACTTTTCCCCTTCCAGGCAATGGTCCTGTTCCGCCAGTTGGGAAACCCCCAGGGCCTCGGTCATGCCGTAACCCTGGGCCAGGATGGGGCCGAACCGGGTCAAACACTGCCGGATGATTTCCCCGGGCATGGGGCTGCCGGCATAGGTTACGGAGGTGAGGCTGGAGAGGTCATAGGCGCCCATGTCGGCAAACTGGAACATCCAGCCGTAAATGGTGGGCACTGCATTGATGTGGGTGCACCTCTCGTCCTGGATCAGTTTCAGGATGCCGTTCAGGTCCGGTTTTCGGTTGATGACCACCTTGCCGCCCACCATGAGGACACAGAAGGCCGGCCAGAAGGAAACATGGAACAGGGGCAGGACAAAGCAGGTGGTGTCACGCCACGTGAAGCCCCGGGCCAGGTTCCCGGAGATAAAGGCGGTCATGAGGTTCAGATGGGACATCATGACCCCTTTGGGCAGGCCGGTGGTGCCGCCGGTGTACATGAGTACGGCCAGGTCCAGCTCATCCACCTCCACCCCGGGTTCGGTGTCCGGTTCTCCCTGAAGCAGGGTTTCGTAGGACAGAAACTCAGGGACTTCATTGTCAAAGGTGATCCAGGTGGCAATGCCGGGCAGGGCCTTCCGGAACTCCTTGGCCCGTGCCTCATAGCCGTCCCCGGCCAAAAAGCCGCGGGCTTCGCAGTCCTCCAGGATGTGGCAGATCTCGGCGTCGGAGAGCCGGAAGTTCAGCGGGGTCACGCTCATGCCCAGCTTGGCCGCCGCAAAATATGTCTCCAGGTACTTGGGGGTGTTTTCCGCCAGTACCGCGATGCGCTCCCCGTACCGGTAGCCCAGACGGGTCAGGGCATGGGCCAGGCGGTTCACCCGGCAGTTCAGTTCATGGTGGGTCCGGGACCGGCCTTCAAATACCGTGGCAATCCGGTCCGGATACAGGGCCGCGCTCATGCGCGGGATGTCTCCCAGGGTGTACATAAAATCCTCCTTTACGCCCAGGATTTGGGCAGTCCTTGGAATTGCATGAGCATGTTCTTGCTCATCTCGTTGGAAATGGGGGAAAACTGGAGCTGATAGGCGTCCCTCAGGTACCGCTGCATGGGGTATTCCGAGCAGATGCCATAGCCCCCCATGATCTCGGCGCCGAACCGCCCGGCAAAGAGCGCGCCCTCGGATGCCACGAGCTTGGCCATGGTGGCCTCCAGGTGATAGGGCCTGCCCTGGTCGCAGAGCCAGGCGGATTTATAGGTCAGGTTCCGGGCGTTTTCCAGGTGGATGTACATGTCCGCCAGATAGTGCTGGAGGATCTGGAACCTGGCGATGGGACCGCCGAATGCCTGGCGCTCTTTGGCATAGGCAAAGGCGTCCTCATAGGCCGCGGCCATGAGGCCAACCCCCATCAAGGCGCAGCCGATGCGCTCGGGATTCAGGGTGGCCAGCATCTCGTACCAGCCGCTCCCCCGGTGGCCCAGAAGGTTTTCGGCCGGCACCTCCACATCGGCAAAGGTGATCCCCACCGAGTCGCAGTGATGGCAACTGATCTTGGGGATCCGGGTGATGGTGATGCCCGGGGACCGGGACGGGACCAGGAACACGGACAGGGATTCCGGGGGCTTGGCATCGGTCTCGGTGCGGCAGATGGTGACCATGAAGTCCGAGACATGGGCGGCCGTGATAAAGACCTTTTCCCCATTGATGATCCAGCGCCCCTCCTTTTCCACGGCCGTGGTGGTCATGGCCCCGAGAATGTCGGTGCCGCCGCCGGGCTCGGTCAGGGCCATGCACATCTTGAGCTTGCCCTGGGCAAGTTTCGGCAGATAGGTCTCCTTCTGGGCCTTGGTCCCCAGTTCGGCAATGGTCCTTGTCCCGAAGCCCGTGGTGGTCCCGATGGCCAGGGCCACGGACATGGAGGCCTTGCAGATCTCCTCGAACATCACCATGGCGTCTACCATGGAGATCCCATCTCCACCGTATTCCCTGGGCACCGTGGCGGAAAAGAAGCCCAGATCCGCGAATTTGTCCCAAAGTTCGGCAGGGGGGAAATCCACGTTCTCATCCATCCACTGAATATAGTCTTTGGTTAACTCTTTTTTGCAGAAGTGCCGCATCTCCTTGCGGATCATCTCCTGTTCCTTGCTGAATCCGAAATCCATTTTATCTTCCTTTGGTTAGCGCTGGTCTGAGGCCATATTGTCTTTTTTCTGCTGCCGGGTCAGTCGGGTGGGGTCTGCCTTAAAGGGCTCCAGCATGGCCTGGATATCCGGGGCATAGGTCAGCCATTGGATGGCGTTGCGCTCGAGTGCCAGAGCGGTTTCCATGTCGCAGCCGTCCACGGATCTGGCCATGACCTCCTTGCCCATTCTCAGGGCAGCGGGTTTTTTGGCCGCAATGTTGGCCACTATTCTTTCAAAAGACGCCTCGAATTCCTGGTCCGGAAAGACCCGGGTCAAAAGGCCCATGTCGTAGACTTCCTTGGCCGTATAATCCTTGCGGCCGGAGAAAATCATCTCCCTGGCCCGGAAGACCGGCATGCTCCGGGGCAGCCGGGCCGTGCCGCCCCAGCCGGGCAGGACCCCCATGTTGATCTCCGTTGTGCCGAAGCGGGCGGATTCCCCGGCATACAGAAGGTCGCAGGCCAGGGCGATCTCCAGGCCCCCTGCCAGGCAGTGCCCGTGGATCTTGCCCACCACCACCTTTTCGCAGCCGCTGATGGCCCGCTGGACATCCAGGCCTTCATGGGCCAGCCAGTTCAGGCTGCTCTGGTGATCGGCCAGGGAGGGGAAGATTTCCAGGTCCCCGCCGGTGCAGAAGGCCTTTTCCCCGGCTCCGGCCAGGACCACAACCCCGACGCCGGCCTCTTCCCTGACCCTTCGGAAGGCGTGGATGAGTTCCCTGGCCATCTGGCGGTTGATGGCGTTGAACTTGTCCGGCCGGTTCAGGGTGATGAAACAGACAGTGTCGTCTTTTCCGCCGATCTCATAAAGGATGGTCTGATAGCCGGCAAAGGCCTCTTCTTCGGCTTTGCCGTCCTCGGCATCTTCCGTATCCGCCGAAGACGCGGCCAGGCGCAGCGCCGGGTCTGCCGGCTGGAAGCAGGGCATGGCAATCTCGTCATTCAAAGGCTGGAACACCACTTCCAGGTCCATGCCGATGCAGATGTCTTCCATACGGCAGTTCACGATGCGGGTGGTCATACGGATGCCCTCTTCCAGGTCCACAAAGGCAATCACATAGGGGAGATCCTCCCAGAACACGGGCTCCACCATGTCCAGCATCTGGGTGAAGCTGTAGACCTTGGCCTTTCCGCCGGCCTCAATCCAGGTCAGGTTCCGGCTCCAGCATTCAGGACAGACCTTTTTGGGAAAGAAGATATTGGCCTGGCAGTCCCGGCAGTGCTGTACCAGAAGCTTTCCCTCTTTGGCGCCGGCCCAGAAAGCTTTGGTCCACGGCTGCATGATTGGTACGGGTTTTTGTGACATGATTAATCCCTCCCCCAAACGCTTGCGATGAAATTCATACCTGATCCGCCGGAAGTACATTGGTACACATATTTGACGTCCGGCACCTGCCGCTCCCCGGCCTTGCCCATCAACTGCCGGGCCGTGTCCACATAGGTGGCCATGCTGACCCCGGAGCCGGTGTGGCCCCGGCCCACGGCATCCCCGATGGTGGCCCAGGGCAGTTTTCCGCCAGGGGCGGTGTGCCCTTCCATGAACATTTTTCCGGCCTGCCCCGGCTCGCAGAGGCCCAGCAGCTCCATGAGGAGGGGATGCCCCACCGGATAGGCCAGATAGACATTCCAGATATCAATATCCGAGGTGGTAAGGCCTGCCCGGGCCAGGGCCTCAAAAGTGGCGTCGTGCATGCCGGTCTCGGTTTTTTTGGAGTCCCGGGTGGTGGTAAAGGCGCTGAAGTAGCGGGAGCCTTCCCCCAGCTTATAGGCGGCCGGGGCCTTGCGGGCCCGGGCGTTCTCGGCCGAGGTCACCACCATGGCCGCACCGCCGTCTGCCAGGACATTGCACTCCCGCTTGTGGAGGGGAGAGGCCACCATGCCCGAGGCCAGCACTTTTTCAATAGTGGGCACCTCTTTTTTATAGAAGATGGAGTTTGGGTCCAGGGCTGCCCATTTCCGCAGGGACACCACCACTGAGGCCATTTCCTCGGCCGTGGTGCCGGACTCGTACATGTACCGCCGGGTCATCATGGCGATGATCCCGTTGTAGGTCTGGCCAAAGGGATATTCCCACTGCCGGTCGATGCCGGCCTTGGCAAAGAAGTTGATCAGGTCCGGAATCGGGATAGTGGAATGGACGGTGAGATGGGGGATCAGCACATAACGTGCTTCCCCGCTCTCAATGAGCTGCTCGGCCAGGCGCAGGCAGTTGGAGGTGGAGGCCCCCCCGGCATTGCAGACGCAGACATCCCTGCACCCTATCAGGCCCAGTTCCTCGGGGATTTTCCCAAAGGAGATCTCTGCATAGATCTCGGGCTGGGCCTGGGGGGCCACGGTGACCACGGCTTCCACCTCGTCCTTATGAATACCGGCATCATTTACCGCGGCGATGCAGGTATCGTAAATAATATCCCATCTGGACCGGTCCGGATAAATACCGGTCGGAACCTCCCCGATGCCGATGATGGCTAATTTAGAATGACTCATGGTTTCTCCTTTTCATTGCGGCAGGCGGTCCTTTTTCTTTTTGGACCTCAAACGGGCGCCTGCCTGAATGGTCATTTTTTGAAAATGAAAATTCATTTA
>MGTJ01000021.1 GCA_001799395.1 Desulfobacterales bacterium RIFOXYA12_FULL_46_15
GAATGCCCAGTGCATCAATTCCTGGTTTTATGAAGGCAACGGCCAGACCCTGATGGACGAATTATACGGCCAGTTCGGGCTTGTTCCCAGGATCATAGGCAATTCAGGCATGCAGATGGGCGGCTGGTACAGTAAAAAAATAAATTCCCTGGCAGATTTCAAGGGGTTAAAAATGAGAATAGGCAGTATTGCAGGACGGGTACTTTCCGAAGTCGGTGTTACCACTGTATTTATGCCTCCTGAAGAAATCTTCCCCTCCCTTGAAAGAGGGGTGGTGGATGCTGCCGAATTTGTCGGACCCATCCATGATATTCTTCTTGGGCTTTATAAGGTTGCGCCCTATTATTATACCCCTGGCTGGCATGAGCAAGGCCCCACCCTGGATGTTTTCTTTAATAAAAAAGCCTATGACGAGCTGCCCAAAAATTTCCAGAAAATCCTTGACATAGCCGCTGCCAATGCCAATATCCGGACCCTTGCCGCCTTTGATGCCCAGAGCGGCCCAGCCCTTGACACCCTTGTAAAAGAGCACAAGGTGGAAGTCCTGGTCTATCCTGATGATGCCATGAAAAAATTAAAGGAAATATCCAAATCCGTTATTTCCGAAGAAGCTAAAAAAGATCCTTTTGCAGTAAAAGTCCATGAGGATTATATGGCTTTCCAGGCTAAAACCGCGGTCTGGGGCAAAATGTCTGAAAAAGTGTACTGGAACACAATGGCTTAATCCTATGGAATTCATCAAAAAGGCAGTCGCTTTCGGTGAAAGCATCAATGAATGGATCGGCAAAGTGATCGTGACCTCGGCGGTTCTTTTATTCATCCTGGTCATTTTCTCAAATGTCATCTTAAGGTATGTGTTCAATATGAGTTTTGTCCGCATGTCTGAACTGGAATGGCATTTATTTGCTTTTATCTTCCTTATGGGGGCAGGATACACCCTATTGCATGAAGGGCATGTCCGGGTGGATATTTTTTATTCACTCATGGACAGGAAAAAGAAGGCCATCATCAATTTTTTCGGTGTCCTTTTTTTCCTGATCCCTTCATGCTGGGTAGTATTGAGTACCACTATCCCATGGGCGGTGGTAGCCTATGAAATCGGAGAAACATCCATTGATCCCGGCGGTATTCCGGCAAGGTTTATGATAAAGGCGGTTCTGCCACTGGGATATTTTCTGATGCTGATCCAGGGGATCATCCTGGGGATAAAAAGTTTTTTTATCCTCATTGAAAAACCCCTGGATCATTCATAATCCTATCATGAAAAGGAAGATAAGATGCTGATTGAATTTTTGCCTTTCTGGATTGCCGATTACCTGGCTGTCTGGCTTTTCCTTGTATTGACCATCGCTTTGATGGTGGGATTCCCTGTCACCTTTACCATGATGGGGACATCCTTTTTGTTCGGACTCATCGGATTGCATCCCGGATTTTTTGATCTCCTGCCGCTGAGATTATGGGGGGTCATGACCAATACCATGCTCATGGCTGTCCCTTTGTTTGTTTTCATGGGTCTTGCCCTGGAAAAATCCGGGCTTGCCAAAGAACTTCTGGAAACCATGGAAGAACTTTTCCGGAACGTCCGGGGCGGTCTCGGCATATCGGTTATAATGGTGGGTGCGCTCCTGGGCGCATCCACCGGCATCGTGGGCGCCACCGTCGTCACCATGGGACTCATGAGTCTTCCCACCATGCTGAAACACAATTATTCAAAATCCTTTGCCTGCGGAACCATTGCAGCATCCGGAACCCTTGGCCAGATCATCCCGCCCAGCGTTGTCCTGCTTCTTCTGGGCCCGGTCATGGAAGTTCCCATCGGCGACATGTTCATGGGCGGCGTCATCCCAGGGTTACTCCTGGTGGGTCTCTATTGCCTTTTTATTTATCTGTCCACATTTTTCGGCACAAAACATGTACCGGCCGCCAAGCTGGAAGGGGCCACATTTGATGCTGTTTTTTTAAACAAAATATTCAAAGCCCTTCTTCCCCCTTTGTTTCTCATTCTGGCAGTGCTCGGCACCATTTTCGCCGGTATTGCCACGCCCACGGAATCCGGAGCCATGGGAGCCATGGGCGCTGTTCTTCTGACCATCCTGAATAAAAAATTCAGCCTGAAAATGCTGCAGGATGTATCCAGGGGAACCATCCACATGACCTGCATGGTGTTCATCATCATCATGGGGGCTTCATGTTTTGCCCTTGTTTTCAGGGGACTTCACGGGGATGACATGTTAAGGATGCTTATCGACAGCATGCATCTTTCCGGGTGGCAACTAGTGACCATGGTCATGATTTTTATCTTCATCCTTGGTTTTTTCCTGGATTTCATAGAAATTACCTATATCCACATCCCCATCATTGCTCCCATTGTGGTGGATTACGGGTTTGACCCGCTCTGGTTCGGCATCATGTTTGCCGTCAACCTTCAAACCTCTTTCATGACGCCGCCCTTCGGACCCTCCCTCTTTTACCTGAAAGGGGTCTGTCCGCCCGAGGTTCAGACCATGGACCTCTATAAGGGAATCATTCCTTTTGTAGTCCTTCAGATTATCGGGCTCACCATTATCGGTTTCTGGCCTGAGCTTGCCACCTGGCTTCCGAAACTTGTCTACAGCAATTAAGGATATTATAACGGACCTGGATATGGACGAAATCATCATCTGTAGAAATATAAAAAAGCTTAGAAAGCAGAATCATTTTACCCTGGAAAAACTGGCCGGCCTGACCGGTCTGACTAAAGGATACCTGTCCAAGGTGGAACGGTCTGAAAAAGCCCCGCCCTATTCAACCTTGAATAAGATTGCCGGTGCCCTCGGCATTGAAGTAACCCATTTTTTTGAAAAAAACAATGAACCCCTCAAAGACACCCGGATCAGCCTGCAGAAAAACAATGAGGGTACAATCATCAAAGCGACTTCCCAGTTATCCGGATATGACTATGAAGTCCTGGGTGCGGATAAACCCGGCAAAAACATGGAACCCTTTATCATCCACTCCCCCTTTGAAATCACCAAAATGTATTCCCATGAAGGGGAAGAATTCATGTATATACTGGACGGCAGGCTTGAATTTATATATGGAGATAAGGCCTATATCCTGGAACCTGGGGACAATGTATATTTTGATTCCTGCGTTCCCCATGCAGGGAAAAGCCTTGGGGACCAAAAAGCCCGCATTCTGGTTTTAATTTATTTTTACAAGAGAAACCGGCAGTAGCCCTTCGAGGTATAAATATTCATCAATGGTTGTCACAACGCAGCTCTTACTATATAGTGCAACATAGGATGCAATGAAATAAAATCATCTTGCTTATGGAAATGAGGAACGAATCAATGACCTATCGTGTATTTGTTGACGGACAGGAAGGAACAACAGGTCTTGAAATCCGTCAGAGGCTGGCGGAACGTAAGGATGTGGAAATACTCACCATAGATCCGGACAAAAGAAAAAACATTGGCGAACGTAAAAAATTGCTGAACGAGGCTGACATCGTGTTCCTTTGCCTTCCGGATGCAGCAGCCCGTGAAGCTGTGCAACTGATCGTAAATCCCCGCACCAGGGTTATTGATCCGAGCACGGCCCATCGTATACATCCTGATTGGGCATATGGACTGCCCGAGCTTGACGTAGAGCTTCGGAACCGTATCCTGGAATCAGCCAGGGTGACTAATCCGGGATGCCATGCCACAGGGTTTGCTGCCATTGCATATCCATTGGTCAAGGCCGGTATTCTCCCGCGTGATTATCCGCTGACCTGTCAGTCCATCACCGGATACAGCGGTGCCGGTAAAAAAATGATTGAAACTTATGAAGGCCCGGATAGGGATCAGTCATTGGTTTCACCCCGGGGATATGCCCTGGGTCTGTCCCACAAACACCTTCCTGAAATGCAATATGTCAGCGGACTGACCTATGCCCCTTTGTTCACGCCGGTGATCGGTGACTATTACAGGGGTATGGCAGTGTATGTCCCCTTTTTGTCACGGAAGCTGAACAAACGGATTAATGCCCGGGAAATGCAAGAGTTTTTCAGCGCCTGTTATATCCATGAAACCTTTGTATCGGTTGCACCCTTTGATGAGGCAGGCAGCGGGATGAACGGTTTTTTCGATCCCCAGGCCTTAAATCATACAAACCATCTGAAAATCCATATATTCGGCCATCATGATCAGATTCTGGCGGTGTCATGTCTGGACAACCTTGGCAAGGGCGCTTCCGGGGCAGCCATCCAGAATATGAACATCATGCTCGGGTTACCTGAGACAACCGGTTTATTATAAAA
This sequence comes from Desulfobacterales bacterium RIFOXYA12_FULL_46_15, assembly GCA_001799395.1. Taxonomy (GTDB): domain Bacteria; phylum Desulfobacterota; class Desulfobacteria; order Desulfobacterales; family Desulfobacteraceae; genus Desulfobacula. The sequence goes on from MGTJ01000021.1 coordinate 4,283, forward strand.
CCGTAGAATAAACCCGTTCCCTTAAAAAAAGGAGGCCCCATGAATCAACCCCTCATAAACATCAGACTCATGAATGAAGGAGATTTTGACGATGTAATCCGGATTGACCGGAAAATTCTGAATGTCTCCCGGCTGGAGTATTATAAGCTGAAATTCGAACTGCTTTTTAAATCCGGTGAATATTTGCCGACTTCTCTTGTGGCTGAGAACGAAAACAAAAACATAATCGGATTTATCATGGGCGAATTGTATATCGGTGAATTCGGAATCTCCCGTGAAGGTGCCAGCATTGACACCATTGGTGTTGATCCGGATTTCCGGAGACAAGGCATCGGCAAAAAACTGATGGATGAATTTGTGGATCACTTAAAACAACTCGGGGTCCAGAAAATCAATACCCTGGTTGGAAAAGAGGATACCCGGCTGATGAATTATTTCAATGCCAACCGCTTTTGCCCATCCAAGGCAGTCATCAATCTGGAGCGGAGTATCTGACGGCAGTGTGGTTGAGGCCAAACAAAATACAGGATCAGTCTTTTTTACAGAGGATGACTTAACGTTTACCTATCCGGGAAAACTTATGATCGCCGTTTTGGGGGGACGATCAAAAAAAACTCCGGCATCAGGCCCTGAGTCCGGATGCATTCCCCGGATAAAAAGATAGAATACCCCCCCGAAACAGGTATCGTAGTCATAGGCATTCATCCTTGATTCAAGGTATTTGTGAAGGGCGGCCACATAGAGATAATATTGCAGAAAATAATGATTCTCTGCCATGGCATCTGTCAGGCTTTGCCTTGAATAAAACTCATAGGTATCACCAAGGAAATTGGTTTTGTAATCCACAATATACCATTTTCCCTGATAGCGGACAATAAGATCGATAAACCCCTTCATAAACCCTTGAAACTCAACTGTTGAAAACTGAGACAGCTTTTTGGCATAGTCTTTTACCGGTGAGTCCGGGCCTGACTGTTCAAAGGCTTTTATGACAGACTGCATCTCAAACGGCATGACCGGAAAAACAAACTCCATCTCATTGATCCGGTCCTGTTTTCTAATGTCTTTTAAACAGAATCCGGCCGGTCCTTTCATGAGCCTTGTTTCAAGCACTTCTTTAATGCTCTTGCAAGCTGTTTCAAGAAGCCCTGGGCTTGAAAGGCCTGATCTTCCCGCTTCCCCTTGGACAAATTCCGGGATTTTGTCCGGGTCTCCCTCAAAATCAAGGTTTTCAAATACAGAATGAAAAAAATCCCCTGTTCTTGCTCCTTTTGGAAAAAGCGCAAGGGTGACCGGTCTTGATCTTTCTTCATCAGCCATGTCCGGGCGATCTTCAGGCGCTGAATGAGACGAAGACTGTGTAAGGGCTGAAAAACTGGACATTTTCCAGGCCGGCGCTATTTTTTGATGCATCTGCCTGGCAGATAATTTATAGGTTTCCAAAGCCCGGGCCTTGAATCGCCCCTTTGATCCAAAGGCAAAACCATCTATAAAAATGCCCTGCCCTGAATCAGGCAAAAGCGTTTCAAGATCCTTTATCATGACCGGATCATCCTTGCATCCCGCTGGATGCAACAAAGACCCGAGAGCCGAATCCTCAACAGACCTGAACCCTCCCCAGATAATTCTGCACAGGGCTGACGCCCGTGTTAATGCCACATATAAAAGTCTTCTGTGCTCAGCTCTTTCTTCCATTTCAAAACAGGATCGGGCCGTTTCCATATCTTCTGACCCGAGATCCAATACCGGATCATAATTTTTCCCAGGGTCATGGAAAAGAATATTTTCCTTTACCAGTCTTTTGGTCCCTTCCCAGAGGAAAGGCAGATAGACCACCGGGTATTCCAGCCCTTTACTTTTATGCAGGGTGACAATGGCCACAGCCTTTTTATCGCTTTCAAGCCTGAGTTCATCTGCAGATTCCTCCCTGGTATCTTTTGAAATCCGGCAGCCATACCATTTTAAAAGATAATGGGGTGAAAACCGCTGTTCAAGGCAGATTTTTGAAACCAGTTCCGAAAGGTGATAAAAATTGGTAAGCCCCCTTTCATCCAGCCCTGATTCTGTTTTTAAAAACGCTTCAGTTGAATGAAACAAGGTCATGATCATGGGAACAAATCCCTGTGTTTCCCAGATGGTCCGGTATTGCCGGAATCTATCCTGCCATTTATAAAATAAATCTTCAGTTTGGTTGAGATGGGCAATTTCCTTTGATGAAAAATTGAACACCGGCCCGCAGAGGGCAGCCAGGAGACTGCCTTTATTTTCGGGCTGATAAACCGCCCATAGGATATCATAAAGGGCCAGGGCCTCTTTTGAATCAAAAACCGAACCTGTTTTGGAGAGATAAGAAGGAATCCCTTTTGAAGACAAAGCAGTTTGCACCTCTTCAGCCTGGGCATTGGTCCGGACCAGCACGGCGATATCGCCGGGGCTGATCTTCCGGGGCTCTGAATTTTCATCCTTCCTGTCCAGGAGGCGCTTTTTTGATTGAAGAAGGGACAGGATATCCTCAGCCACCGCCTTTGGCACCAGTTTTTCCGCTGTCTCCTTACTGATGAATCCGTCCTTGTCCAGGGTCATGTCCTCTCTTTTGATAAAACAGAATTGAAACGGCGGCACAGCTTTATTTTCCAGTATCAAGAGGTTTTTTGCCGTTCCGGGCGTGCCGGCTTTCGAAAAGGCAATACCCTGGTATAAAAATGGATTTTCCTCCTTTGAGAAAACCGTATTCACAGCATTGACCAGCATTGGTGAAGACCTGAAATTTTTTTCAAGGGTAAATTTCTCTTCGCTCTGTTTTGAAGCTTTGAGATAGGCAAAGATATCTCCCCCTCTGAACCCGTAAATGGCCTGCTTTGGATCTCCGATCATGAAAAAAGGCGTGCCTGGAGTTAAGAAGAGTTTTGAAAAAATATCATACTGAACCGGATCTGTATCCTGGAATTCATCAATGAGGCAGGCTGACCAGGTTTGCCGGACCGCTTTTTGAAGTATCTGTGCCCCGTCGCAGTCAAGTGCCTTGGCAAGATCGTTGATGAGATCGTCAAAAAAGCAGAGGGCCCGGGCTTTTTTCATTTTATCAAGTTCAGTATTGAAAAAGGAGAGAAAATCGATTTTTAGACAGATGAGGCTTTTTTCAAATTCCTGATGAAACCTGAGCAAATCCTGGCAGAGATCAAAAAATTCATGCTCCGGCTGTCTTTCTCCGGGTTTTGTTTTCTGAGCCATTCTTGTCCGGGTGAATTTATACAGGCTGTCCCCGTTTTCCGTCATTTCAAACAGGGCATTGCCGCCTTCCTGTTCAAGCTTCATGCGGTTCTCAGAAAGCCAGACCGGGACATATCGTTTGGTATAGCTTCTTTTATCAATCCCGGGGTGGTTCAGGATAAGATCGCAAATCTCCTTTTCCCGGTTGATAATCATCTCCCTAAGTTTCCCGATGATTTCCCGGTAAAGGTCAAAATTTATCTCAAAAGGTTCAGGAACGGGTTTGATCAAAATCCCGGGTCTTGAAACCACTGTCTTGAACATGTCAACAAAACGCTCCGGTGTAACCTTCTTAAATTCCAGGTATTTCAGGAAAACAGGATCTTTATGGTTGACACACATCATGAAAAAATCAAACCCTGCCTGACGCAAAAAGGAGGACCTGTCCGGCATCAATTCGATATCAAAGAGGGACCGGCTTTCAAAGGCATTTTCCTTTAATACCCTTAGGCAGAAGGAATGAATGGTCATGACGGCAGCCTGGTCAAAACAGGTCAGGGCCAGTTTCAATCTTCTTTGAATTAATGTGGGATCAGGCAGGCGGCTCAAAAACACTGAAAGCTCATCTCCCGGAGCTTCCATCCGGCTGCCTGATGACAGATCAGACAGGTTTTTCAGAGCTGAAAAAAGCCTTTGCCGGATTCTGAGTTTCAGCTCTGCTGCCGCTGCTTCCGTAAAAGTCACCACCAGGATGGATTCAACAGGGTATCCATCTGCTGCAAGACGGCAATAAAGCGTGGTAATGGTATGGGTCTTCCCTGTGCCTGCACTGGCCTCAATCAGGGTGATTTTTTTCAGATCAATATCAAAGGGGTTAAGGGCTTTCATGATAATTCCACCCGGTTTTCCAGCAAAGGCCTTAAAACACTTACTGCGTTTTTGGCAAACCCTGAAGAAAAGAGGGTTTCCACGCTTTCAAAGGGGCCATCGTGCTGGCAGCAAAGATCCACATACCGGTTTTCCTTTTCCCCTGTCCCCTGGTGCCGGTCATACCAGAATTTCCCGGCCCGGCCCATGGCCTTTAACACGGATTCCTCAGTCAGATCAAACCCGTCCGCAGACAAGGCTTCTGCAAACTGAAACGAGGTCTCACAGAAGAAATAAAACGGTTCTTTTTGGCCTTTCTGAAAAATATCAACCAGTTGATTCAGATAAAGACAGGCATCCTGTCCCAGTTTCTGGAACCGGTAGGTCAACACTGGTTTTTTGCCTTTGGGGTCCCTTCCCGTCAAAAAGGTTGCCTTTGGATAATCCGCAGATCCGGCTGCATTTATAAAAAGATGTCTGATCCAGGCCGACAACATCCTTGCCCCGTTGAGCCTTCCAAAACCGATAAGAAAATTCCCTTCTTCCCTTATATCCGTTATTTGCCCGGAAACCATCCTCCCGCCTACATCAACCCCGGCCGTGATCATCGGCAGGCGTTTCATACCGGATATCCTTCTTGTCTCCTCGATCAGGGGGCCGGCCAGGGTCATGAGCCTTTCATACTCAAGCCTGCCTTTTCTCCCGGGCGGAAGGCTACCCATGGCTCTCAAAATCGGGTAGAAATCGGTTTTATGGAAGGAGAGGGACTCTTTTTCAAGAATCAGGTTTCCCAAGAAATACTGGTCCAGCCCTGCCAGGGTGAACGCTTCCCTGTCTTCTTTTTCCTCTTCAAGGATTTTAAAGGTGATGTTCAGCCCCTGTTTTACAAAGCCTTCCATGGGGTTTCGGAAAAAACGGATGATATCGTCAAGGGAAACAGCCAAGAGCGCTTCCTGTGGTTTTTCCCTGACCCCAACCTCCACAAAAGGCTTGTTTTCAACTTTTTCCTTTAAAAATGCTGTTGCCATCCTGCAATTGTCCCTTGAATAGGAAAAAAGCAGCCCTGTTCCATCAAAATAGGCAGGATCAAAGGGATGAAGGGGGTGGAAAAACCGATATTGATATCTGCCGGGAAAGATAAAACTCTGTTCCATGACTTCCATAAGCTCGCTGACTACTCCGGATACGGGGATCAAAGAATTATCCTTTATGCTCATGCCCGTATAGGTGATGATCAATTTTAGCCGTGCTGATAAAAGGGTTTCAAGGAAAAGATACAGGTCTTCATGTCTTTCGTTTTTATCCCCTGGTCTTGGATATTTTTTCATGAGGTTGAAGCCGGGAGTATAAACCTTTTTAGGAAAGGCGGTTTCATCCATTCCCATGAGCACCACGATCTTAAAGGGAATGCTGCGCATGGGCAGGATATTGCAGAAGGTGATGTTTCCGGACATGAAATTTCCCTGGGAAATGTTGAGATCAAGCTCCTGAGCCACAAGGGAATACACCACATCAAAGGACACTGCATCTGTAAACCCGGCTGTTTTTGCTCCAGACTTAAGCTCATCCAGGGTTTCCATGAGAAAAAAGAGGTCTTCTGAGGATTTGTTGTTTTCATCCAGCAACGAAAACGATAATTTTCTTAACACCTCTATCCAGGTTTCCATGTTTTTTTCGCCTTCAAGGCTTGATAACCCTGAAAACAGGGCATGGCAGAAACCAGCCAGTTTCCCCAGCACTTCAAGCTCCGGTCCTTCAAAGGACTCGCAGGGAAGAATGCCCCGGACCAGTCCGTCATAGCCTTCCGGCATGACCATGCCCATGAAAAGCCGGTTGAGCCCGAACTGCCAGGTATTTTCCTCAAAAGGATCAAATCCCAGGGCCTGACGGTGATCTTGATCCCTTGCCCAGAGGATGCCGGCATTACCGGTCATCTGTTCGATCCTGGACACATCATCAAAATTGATCTTGAATTTTTTTGCAATGGATTCGGAAAGCAGAAGATCCAGGACCAGGCTTTTCTCAAGCCTGGTCCCCTGGAGGGCCAGGATTTTTAAAAAGGCTTCCAGGGGTTCTGATTCCGATCTTTTTTTTCGGTCGCTGATAGAAAAGGGCAAGGGTGTTTCAAGGGAAAACACAGATTCGATAAAAGGGGCGTAGGCCTCAATATCCGGCATCATGACAATAATGTCATGGGGGGCAAGGTCTTGATCTTTTTCAAATTCCGCCAATAAAAGGTCTTTCAATACCCGGGCTTCCCTCATGGGCGAATGACAGGCATGGATGCTGATAGAGGTGTCGGATGGATCAACGGCCAGGGGCTCTCCCCCTTCTTTTCGGTGATTAAGATTCAGGATGTCGGATTGAATGATAAAAAGCATGGAAGCTTTTGTCTCATCAATCGGATCAAGGAAGAGATTTTCAAAGGGTTCATGGCATTGGTAATTTTCAAGGCTTGAGTGAAACCGGATACCCAAGGCCCCAAAAGAAGACAGAAGCGGGTTCACAGCCTCTTCAAACAAGAATTCCTGGGATTTGACCCCTCCTTTTTTTAAGGCTGCTTTTTCCATCTCCCGGTCTGACCGGATATCAAAAAAAAAACGGCTGGACGGAGTCAATAAAAACAGATGAATGTCCATGACTGAGGATACTTTTTCAAACACCTGCAAAAAAAGTTCCGGCAGGGCGGAAATACCGAAAAGGGATATCTGGGCCGGAAGACCGTCCATATTGAATTTTTCTTTTGCAAACTGTTGGAAAAAGGTATGGGCCTTGACGGCAAGATGCTGTTCGGGCCTTGTTTCCATCATCTTCCCAAATAAAAAAGCCTGCCATTCGGCTGAAGGGTCTTTCAGAATGTGTTTTTTTTGCCGGTTCTGCCATTCCCGGAGCATGTCAGGGCGATATACCCCGTAATCATCAAAAAGGCTTGCGATTTTCCGGGAAACCTGGAACAGCTTTTTGCCTCCGGCGTCATCCCGGATATAGGCCTCAATACCGGATAATTCATTTACCGACCTGTTTTCCCGGATGAACCTCATGGCAGACCAGAAAAAAAAATCTTTCTTTACGGTTTCATCAATGTTTTCAAAAGGTTTAAAATGAGACAAAAGCTCATCCACCAAAGGCCTCGGGAACACGAACCGCATATTGGCACAGATTCCCATGCGCTCTGCCAGTTTAAGAGAAATCCACTGTTTCATTCCCCTGGACTGGACCGCGACCCATCCGGGCAGCATAGGATTGTCCCCTCCCTCATCCAGGATGGATGAAAGTCCCTGTATCAGGATTTCCATTCTATTGCTTTTGATGATGTTGAACAAAAATGAAATTACCTTGGATTACCGGTTTAAAAAGCGTTTATTTCTTCTGACAGATATGTTTTAAAGATCTTTTTAACAACCCCTTTTTTCTGAATTCGATCCAGAGCACGCTTAAAGGCACTGACAAAACCGTTTGAGACATCTTTGCTGAAAGCAAAATACCTTTCAGTCTCTTTTAAAACATAAACGGTTTTAAAATCCCTGGGGTTCAAAGATTTTTTTTTGATCAGCCATCTTGCGGACAGGTCTCCGTAAGCCCAAAGATCAATCATTCCCCTGTCCAGACTCTGAAGAAGTTCAAATGCAGCGTCATCACCAAACGCATAGAAAAAACCTTCAGGCGGCAAGTCCGATTCCAGCAGTATTTTTTCCGAGATATCGTCTTTGATAAGCCCGGTTTTCACGCTTCGAATCCGGTCAATGGAATTGATATGGATATCACTTCCGGTTTTTGCAATAAGGACGATACGGTTACGGGTAACAGGTCCGGCCCATCTGAACAGGGATTCCATTTCCTTGGTCCTGGCTATTCCGAACAGACATTTCTTTCCGCCTGCTGACAGAGACCGATATCCCCTATCCCCGGGCAGCACTGTAATCCGATCCCAGCCCAGCGGCGACTCCATCTGTCTTGAAACCGCCATTAACACTTCTACAAATATGCCCTTGATTTTCTTGTCTTCAATATAATTAAAAGGCGGATAATCCTCTGCCATGAACTGGATTTCCTGGATGCTTTCCGATGCTGTTGCAGGAGACGGACAAACTGATAGATTGAAAAAAATAAAGACCAGAATTAACAGAAATATGTTTTTTTTCATTGTGCTTTTCCTTACTGTTTTTGTTTCAGACTTTTCAGTCAGCCGCTACAGCACACCAACCATAAAGCTTATTGAAGCCAAAATCAAAGAAAAAAAGCTGTCTAAATTTAAAAAATACCGGTATGCTTTAATTTCAGAATGACAGGATGAAACATAAGCCCATGGATGCAGGGTGTTAGATTATACAGGAGTAAGGTATGGCGGTTGGATGGGCCCGTGACGGGGCAGTAAAGACAGTCAATTAAAATGATATTTAAGGAAAGCGGGAAAATCAGTGACGGATTTTATGTTATCGGCCCTTCTGCCATACCGGTTTATCTTTTAGATGGCCCGGCCCCCATTCTTTTTGACGGCGGGTTTACTGCCCTTGCACACATTTACGAAACTCAGATTAAAGAAATCCTGGGAGACAGGAAACCTGCATATCTGTTTATCACCCATTCCCATTTTGATCATATCGGGGCTGTCAGCTATTTTAAAAAAGTCTGGCCAGAGATTAAAATAGGCGGTTCTCTGCGCTGCCGGGAAATTCTGGCAAAACAAAGCGCTGTTCAGTTGATTAGAAAATTAAATCTTGAGGGCACGGAAAATTTAAAAAAAATGGGAATCCCTTCCCTCAACGAGAGGCCTTTTGAACCCTTTGATATGGATATCCTGATCCAACCGGACCAGGAAGTGGAATTATCCTCAGGCCTGACACTGATTAGTTTGAGCACCCCCGGCCATACATGGGATTTTATCAGCTATTGGATTCCGGAAACAAAAATCCTCATCGCATCGGAAGCAGTCGCCTGTTATCAGAGTGACGGATATCTGCAAATCGAATTTTTAGTTGGTTTTGATGCCTATCTTGAATCTTTAATAAAAATCAGAAACCTGGGAGCATCAATTCTGTGTGCAGGTCACCATGCCGTGTTTACCGGCAAAGATACCGGGCAGCATATCAGCGCTTCCTTTGAGGCGGCAAATCATTATCTCAACATGACCGAAGGCTTTCTGATTGCTGAAAAAGGCGATATTGATCGTGCTGTCTTAAGGGTTAAGGCAGCGGAATGGGACGACAGACCCTGGCCGAAACAGCCTGAGACGGCTTATCTGTTAAATACCCGCCAAAGGGTGAAAACCATATGGGCAAGGATGAATAAACATTTAAAAAAGAAGGGTTAAAAAGGTTATTCTGCCAGTTTCATTTTTCTGTAATCTCCCAGACATCTTTATTGCCTTTTTCATCCCGGGATCCAATTATTTTCTGTAACCGGCGAATATAAGCCAAGGCAGCCGGATCAATCTCTTTTATGATAGAAAAAAAATCCAGAGCGTCTTTAAAATCACCTTTATGAAAGGATTCAAGGCCTTTGGAAAAGATTTCCAATGAATATCTATGATTCGCATAGGACTCATGAAAAAAAGGTTCATAAATCATTACCGGCTCTTTTCTGCCTTTAACCTGTATTTTTCCAAGTGTTCTCCATGCAAATTCATTTCCCAGCATCTTTTGGGTGGATTCAGAAATTATGATATCGGTACCGAATATTTTATTGACACCTTCAAGCCTTGAGGCAAGATTTACCGCATCCCCGATAACGGTGAAATCAAACCGGTTTTTTGATCCCATATTCCCGACAATGACAGTTCCTGTGTTGATGCCGATTCTGGCAAAGATATCGCTGCCGGTCCGTTCCCTGAATCCTGCCCTCATTTCAGAGAGCCTGTCCTGGCATTTCAGAGCTGCTCTTACGCTTTTAACAGCATGATCAGCGACTTCAAGGGGGGCATTCCAGAAAGCGATGACGGCATCACCTTCATATTTGTCAATGGTTCCGCCTTCCTGCTGGATAATATCCGTCATTTCTGAAAGGTAATCGTTTAAAAACCGGGTCAATCCTTCAGGGTCAAGTCTTTCAGATATGGAAGTAAAACCCTGGATGTCTGAAAAAAAAATCGATAACTCCCGCCGTTCACCGCCCAGTTTCAATTTTTCCGGGTGCAAAATCAGTTGTTCAATCACATCCGGGCTGAGGTATTGTTTGAATGCATTTTTTATAAATCTTTTTGTCCTGCCTTCTGTGGCATAATTGATAATAAAGCCACAGGTCATCGTCAATCCCAGAGAGATATCCGGTAACACCACCGGTATCCAGAATCCCCGGCAATACGCAATGCCTCCTGCCAGAACCGGGACAGACAGAAAGAAAACACTGATACCCGCTCCATGGGCCGGGCCGGGAAAGAGAAAAATAAGAAAAGCGGATATGATGCATAGACCCAGAATAAATCCATAATTTAAAATATCCGTTGTCTTTTGCATAAATCCGTTTTCAAGAAAATTATCAAGCCAGGTGGCATGAATTTCCACACCTGGAAATGAATTATCGATGGGGGTAGGATGATGATCGAACAACCCAGGTGCAGAAAAACCAAAAAATACATATTTATCTTTAAACAGCTCCGGCCCGTTAACCACAGGCTCTTGCCCCTGCCTGATCCTTAATTCGGACTGGATCACGGATGCAGCACTGTAGCTTCTGTAAGCACCGGATTTTCCTTTATACCTGAGAATGGAATGTCCCTTACGGTCAATGGGAATATTCTTTCCGTCAATCCGGATCATATCGTCATTGACATTGACGGCAGCACCGGGGTGGGCGGCAAGGTAAACGCCAAGTCCAAGCGTGGGCACGATTTTATTATCAAATATGCTGAAAAATGGAATTTTTCTGTAAATGCTGTCAGGGTCTGGCAAAATGGTTGAATTACATAAAACAAAAAAATTTCCAGCAATGCCCTCAACCGGCAGGGTTGCATATTTAAATACTGATCCGCCTGATTCAGACATCTTCAGCAATGATGACAGCCCGGTAATATTAAATCCGGGTTCCCTCAGACTTTCCGGCCAGGCAGTAGTTTTTCCGAAATTATGACTGAGAAAAATCATGCCGGCAATGCTTTTAAACTCTGCCAATGCATTGGAAAAAGACAGATCATCCCGGACACCATAGGCAGATGGTTCAGTATACAAGACATCAAACCCCAGGGCCTTTGATCCGCTCCTTGAACAAAAATCCGTTATTGAAGAATAGATTTCTCTGGGCCAGGGCCAGGTGATCCCAAGAACTTCCTGTGCCCAGTCAAGGCTGTTCTGATCCAAAAGGATCACCACAATATCATCGGAAGCCTGTTCCTGGTTTAAAAAAAATGACATCCGCCAGTCCCAGGAAATATTTTCCCATTTCTCTAGCCCGGCACAATTCCAGATAATAATTGCAATGACGGCCCCTGCCGTGCCCAATGCGATTCCCTGAACCCATTTTCTTACAAGGTGATTTTGCACAGGGATATCAAATCATTTTTGAAAACTGTTGAAACCGGTTTATCCTGGATTCGGGTTGACCCGGCCGGGAAATATGACCGACAAGCGTTTGAATAGTCTCGATCCTTATTTTAGGCTCCGGATGGGTCTGACTGAAATCATTTCTGCCTGGAATCAGATTATGCTCCATTTTATGCAGCATATCCATAAGACAGGCAGGATCATATCCGACCCGCTTCATAATATCAACAGCGGCTTGATCCGCTTCATTTTCAAAGGACCTGGAATATCCGTCCGTAACCAGTGTCTTTGTGATGTCGATAATGCTTTCTTCAAATAAATCGACAAGCCGGCCCAGGCCCTTGGCTCCAAACTGCTTGGCGCTTTCAACGCCGATCGTTGCGAAGGTATCGGCAATCCTGGATTTCTTGATGGATTGTATGCCGTGCCGGAACTGAATATGGCCTATTTCATGGGCAAGTACTGCTGCGAATGCATCTTCACTGTCGCAGCAGCGGATCATACCCTTTGTAATAAAAATAAAGCCGCCGGGTGCTGCAAATGCATTAATTTCATCCGAATCCTGGATTAAAAAATGATATCCGCCAAATGTTTCAGGCAGGTTTGATGCCTGGGCAAGCGTCTGACCCAGTATATTGGCATAATTATTGGCAGGGCTGTTATCAAAAGGCGGGTATTTCCCCAGAAGCTGGGCTCCCACGGTTCTGCCGATATAATATTCCTGCTCAGGCGTAAAATCCGTAAAATTCCTTCCGATTGCTTTTGCGCTTTTCAGGGCGAGCCCGACATTTCCCCCTCCTGACTGGCCGACAGTGCCTTCTAATATATTTCCCATGTTTTGTCCCAGGGTGCCCATTGTTTTACACCCGGCAAACATTAGCCCAAAAACGATCAGTGCTCCTGTTTTTTCAAGGAATTCCCTTCTGGTTGAATTTTTCATGAAATACCCCCTTGTGAAATCACTTTTCCCTCTTGCAGGAAAGCTTTCATGTTTTCATGGGAAACCATAAAAGTCTCCATTTTATCAATCCAGGAAAAATTCATATGAGGATTTTTTGACTTATATCCTTTTTCTACTTCTTTGCTGAACCCCTTTCCGGCAAGGGCATATTCATCGCTGGAAACCGCTGTCTTTACATTCTCAGATCCCGGGTCCAGCTCTATTTTCCCGGCAGTCAAGGCTGAAGCATGTAACCATCCGTTTACGCCATCCTTATCAGCCTTTATTTCCACCCAGTCTTCCTTTTGGGATAAGACAGTCACGGTTTCCGTGTATGAAAGAATTCTCAATACCGGTGATAAAAATGAAGGCTCTTTTCTGAGCTGCCCCTTCATAACCTGAACACTCATTATATCAGCCAATTGTTTTCTCCTTTCCAAATCATTATTTCAATTTTATTTAGAGGTGTAAAATATCAGCCACCCCTTGTTTGTTAATGTTTAGGGGAAAAAATGTTTTACCGGGTTACCGCAGGAATGGTTTACAAAAATCCGGACTTTTCTCAGTTTTTTCTTCAGCTTGCCGTAAATGCAGACCAGTTAAAAATTAATACCATTGTGCCTATATTTTTACAAGACCGGAAAGAATAATCTTGATTTTGACAAACCCGCCAGGTAAATTGAACACATTCCAAAAAAAGGAGGAAGATGCCATGGAAACGATTCTCAAACCTCTTTTAAAGGGTGTTTTGATCATTATCCTCACGTTTGCCGTGTTCATCCTGCTGAAGAATATTTTTGCCCAGGTCGGGGGGATGCCCCAGTCTTTTAAAGACGCCTATCCGGAGAGCTATTTCATCAGAACCGGGACATTTTATCCAGCCATCATTCTGCTTATGGTCATGATTTTTATTCACCTTCTGTTGAATTATATCTGTCTGCAGAAAACCATCCCAAATCGAAATTGCCTGAAAGGCTTGTTATATGGAACAGCCTTTGGAATATTATGGTTTATCGGTTTTTTAGAATTAGTCTTTACCTATCATTCGGATTTTTTCAGGCATGCATCCTCCGGGGTGAGAGATCTGCTCAGCCTGATCGTGTTTGGAATACTGGCCGGTATGTTTTTTACGACAAAGACACCATCCATTGAAAAGCACAGAGAAACTGTCGGTGTTATGCTGTATACGTCTATTTTCTTTGCCGTTTTTCACGGTGCCCAATATTATCTGACCTTCACTGCAATTAAACAGCAGGTTGATGATCCTTCGATTGTATTCTGGCTGCTGGGAACCGGGGCATGGATCGGTCTCATGTATTACGGGTTAAGCCCGAAAAAAAAAAATATCCCGAAAAAAATCCTGTTCTTTGCCTGCAATACCTTTGGAATAAACTGGTTCCTGTATACTTCTTTTTATCATCTGTTTTTAGATATACCCGTATTGGATTTGCTTATCAGGTGCGGTTTTGATATTGCCGGAATTTTTCTCGGATTGCTTTTGTATGAATATGCAAGGGCAAAATCCAGAGCAATGGCATAAAGAGGCAAATCATAAAGGATATCTTCCTCTCCTGAAAATCAATCCCCTTCAAATTCGGTGATAGCAAAGACCTTGCAGTCTTTAATCTTTTCTCTTCCTTTCAGATCCGGAAGTTCCACGATAAAAGCGCATTCAATAATCCGGGCACCCAGTTTATTGGCAAGGCTGACGGTTGCGCCAACGGTTCCGCCGGTGGCAATCAGGTCATCTACAATAACGACTTTTTCACCTTTTTGAATGGCATCTTCATGGATTTCAAGGGTGCCCTGCCCATATTCCAGGCTATAGGTTTCCTGGATGGTTTTCCAGGGCAGTTTGCCTTTTTTCCGGACCGGAACAAACCCGATACCCAGTTTATAGGCAAGGACCGCTCCAAATACAAAGCCCCTTGCATCAATCCCGACGATCTTGTCAATATCCATACCTTTATAGCGTTCATAGAGAATATCGCATGATTCCCTGAATGCTTCAGGGTTTTGCATCAGGGTTGTGAGATCTCTGAAGATAACCCCTTCCATGGGCCAGCCCGGAATACTTCTGATGGTTTCTTTCAAATCCATTTTTCTTTCCTTTTTTTAATCTTTCCTGATTTTATCCTTTAAATTCCTGAATCACGGTTACCAAGAGTTTTTTAACATTGTCGGCATTATGGTGAAAGACCTCAAGTATTTCATCCCAGGTGACAGGGGCTTCATCCTCTTTCCAGCAGTCATAATCCGTTGACATGGCCACGGCAGCATAAGGGATACCGGCTTCGTTGGCCAGCATGACTTCAGGGGCTATGGACATATTGATAACGTCCGCTCCCCAGATCCGGAACATCTTGGATTCAGCAACGGTTGAAAATCTCGGCCCCTCGATGGTGATCACGCAACCCTTGTCATGGGCATCCAGATCAAGCCTGCGGGCTGATTCAAAAAGGCATTTTCTTAATCCTTCATGAAACGGATGGGCCATGGCCGTATGAATGGGTCCGTTTTCAAAAGATTCCACAAAAGAAGTCTTCCGGAATCTTGTAAAGTCAATGAACTGATCCGGAATCACGAGATGTCCCCGGTGGATTTCCTCCCTTAAGCTGCCGCAGGCGGTAGTGGCTATAATATGGGTCACTCCGGCTTTTTGCAAGGCTTTGATATTAGCGCGGTTGTTGACCTGGGTGGGGCTGTACTGGTGTTTTCGGCCGTGCCGGGCAAGGATGATGGTTTTTACTCCATCAATCTGCCCTGATAAAAGAGAAGATGACGGTTCGCCATATTCGGTTGAGATGTAAAGCTCTTTTGGATTTTTCAAAATATCCGGATCATCCAGCCCGGACCCGCCGATGATTCCTATTTTCAACATGATGATTCTCCTTTAAGATATTATTGGCCGGCGCAAGGCCTTTTTTTCTTATCATGAAAGCGCCTAACACAAATGGATTGACTAATCAAGAGGAGTTGAACCTTTTTAACTGGGTCAACCACTACACAGAATACACTGCCCCTGGGGAAATAGGAAAAAGAAGCGGCAAGCAAAAA
>MGTJ01000022.1 GCA_001799395.1 Desulfobacterales bacterium RIFOXYA12_FULL_46_15
CCGTGATTATTGTGACCACAGGTGTCTGGTATATTCTCGACAACCTGACCCTGCTCCTGTTCGGCCCCCAGTACAGGGATATACAGGATAATCCCCTGAAAGGAAAAATGATCGAAATCGGTGAAATTTTCATATCCGTTCCCAAATTATGGGGATTTTTCACTGCTGTTGTCACGGCTTTCGGAATTTACTATTTTTTTAAATACACCCGCACGGGCCGGGCCATCCGGGCTACAAGCCTGGACCGGGATGCAGCAAGCCTTTCCGGGATCAACCAATACAAGATATACAATATGACCTTTGGTATTGGAGCGGCTGTGACAGGAATTGCTGCCGTTACCCTGGTCCCTTTTTACAATATATTTCCCACGGTCGGGGTCCTGTTTGACATCAAGGGATTTATTATTGTGGTGCTGGGCGGGCTTGGCAGTATCCCCGGCGCCGTCATCGGCGGTATTATTATCGGCCTTATCGAGTCCATCGGCCCCCGGTTCATGACCGCCACTTGGACCGAAGGGATTGTTTACGGACTTTTTCTGCTGGTCCTGTTTGTTAAACCCTCAGGACTGTTCGGAGTAAAATATGACTGGTAAAGACTATATCGAATCAAGCAATACCATGACATTGGCAAAAAAAAGCCCTTCCTGTGCCGGCACCGGGATACCCCTGGAAAAAAAGATTTTAAAAGACACCATAAACAAGACGTTTCTTATCCTTTTGGCTGTTCTGGCCTTTGGTCTGCCATTGATCGTTAAAAGCCCCACCTGGCTGCATATGATCATTCTGATGTATTTTTACGCCTACCTGACCACATCCTGGAATATGGTGGGCGGTTTTGCAGGGGTTCTCCCCCTGGGCCATTCCGTATTTATCGGAATCGGGGCCTATACCTCCACGATTCTGTCTCTCCAGTACGGGATCAGCCCCTGGATCGGTATGATCCTGGGAGGGATTATTTCCATATTTGCAGGGGTGCTGATCGGCCTGCCCACATTTAAAATGCGGGGAGCCTATTTTGCACTGGCTACCATTGCTTTTGCAGAGGGATTCAGGGTTATGGCGGAAAATATCGATTATCTGGGTCCGTTAAAAATCAACGGCCCCCGGGGGCTGCAGATTCCCCCTTTAAATACAGGGCTTGCCAATTTCATGTTTACCCAAAAAGAACCCTATTATTATATTATCCTGATCATGCTCATGGTTGTGCTGGGCATTACCTGGGTTATTTCACGATCAAAGCTCGGGTATTCTCTTAATGCCGGCGGAGAAGAACCGGAAGCTGCCATGGCATTGGGAATCAATGTATCAAGGGCAAAACTGTCAGCCATGGCCATGAGTTCTTTTCTGACATCGCTTGCAGGCACCTTTTACGCCCAATTTTCCCTTTTTATCCATCCCAAGAGTATTATTTCCCTGGATATCTCTTTTGAGATCGCCTTCATCGCCCTGATCGGAGGCAGGGGATCTATTGCCGGACCTGTTCTCGGGGCCTTGCTTCTGCGCCCTGTAAGTGATCTGTCGAGGATCTATTTTGGGGATACCCTGCCCGGGCTTCACCTGATCATTTACGGCGTGGTGCTGATCCTGGTCATGATCTACCAGCCCAGGGGAATCCAGGAATCCTTAAACAAAATCTATGAAAACGCGCTTAACAAACTGGCTGACAGGTTTAAAAAGGATGGTGCGGTATGAAAATTCTTGAAGTAAGCGATCTGGTTATGAAATTCGGCGGACTGACGGCCGTGGACAAGCTCAACCTCTCTATTGACCAGGGAGAAATTCTAGGCTTGATCGGTCCTAACGGCGCAGGAAAATCCACGGCATTTAACTGCATTGCAGGTGTTTATCCGCCATCTGAAGGACAGATCAGGTTCAACGGTGAGATCATTAATCACCAGAAACCATGGAATCTCTGCAAAAAAGGTCTTGCCCGGACATTTCAAATTGTTAAACCTTTTGCCACGAAAACTGTTTTATATAATGTAATGGTAGGTGCCTTTGCCACAACAAGCAATACCTCCGAGGCTGAAGAAAAGGCCTTGAATATTTTGAAAACATTACATTTTGAAAATAAAAAAGACACCAGATCCAGCTCACTGACTATTGCCGACAGGAAACGGCTGGAAATCGCAAGGGCCATTGCTACTGAACCTAGGCTTTTGCTTTTAGATGAAGTTATGGCAGGTCTGAGGCCTGCTGAAGTGGATGAAATGGTTGAAATTATTCAACAGTTAAGGCTAACCGGTATTACCATTTTTGTGATCGAACATATTATGCGGGCCATTATGGCGCTGTCCGACCGCATTGTGGTCATCCATTTCGGAAAAAAAATTGCCCAGGGCACTCCCCGGGATGTAGCCTCAAACGAAAATGTAATTAAAGCATATCTGGGGGATGAATATGGCATTTCTTGAAATTAATGGAATTGATGCATTTTACGATGATGTTCAGGTTATATTTGATCTGTCGTTGAATATCCGTGAAGGAGAGGTTGTCAGCATCATCGGAGGTAACGGGGCCGGTAAATCCACCCTGCTTCGAACCATATCCGGTCTGATGCACCCGGCCAAAGGGACTATATTTTTTAACGGGACTGCCATAGAGGCGCTTGCACCAGAAGATATCGTCACCCGGGGGATTGTCCAAGTTCCTGAAGGACGCAGGCTGTTTTCCCTGATGACCATTAAAGACAACCTGATTGTCGGGGCCTATAACAAACAGGCGGATAAACACAAAGAGGAAACTTTGAGCCAGGTTTATGCCATGCTTCCCCGCCTTAAGGAAAGACAGGCCCAGATGGCAATGACCCTTTCCGGCGGGGAGCAGCAGATGGTTGCCATTGGCCGGGGCCTGATGGCCAGGCCGAAACTGTTGATGCTGGATGAACCCTCCCTGGGTCTTGCACCGGTCCTGATCAAAAGTATTTTCGAAACCATCCGGAAAATTGCAGACCAGGGCACAACCGTTCTTTTAGTGGAGCAGGATGTCAATCACTCTCTGTCCCTGAGCGACCGCGGGTATGTATTGGAACACGGCCGTATTGTCATGGAAGGACCGGCAAAAAAACTGATCAATGACCCTCATGTGAAAGAAGCCTATTTAGGAATTTAGCCATGCATGGATTTTACAACCGCATTCTCACTATTAATTTAACACAACACACCTATATGATTGACCCTGTTTCCGAGAGAAGATGGCCTGATTAATCCTTCAATGTATTTTGATACAATGATTAATAATCAAGAGATGAGACTTCAAGTGCATGTTTCTGGATAAAATTCCGCCTGGGTTCAACTTCCTCACCCATGAGCAGGTTGAAAATATCGTCCGCTTTTTCAGCATCCTCGATACTGACCTGGAGCATGATTCTTTTTTCAGGATTCATGGTGGTTTCCCAGAGCTGGTCTGCATTCATCTCACCCAGGCCTTTGTAGCGCTGAACCGTAATACCTTTTTTTGCTTCCAGGAGAATAAATTCAAACAGGGTGTCTGTGTCGTCAAATAAATATTCTCTTTTTTCTTCTGCTTCAGACAGTTTGGAAGATATGGAAAACGGGGGTTTATTAAACTCACTGATTTTTTCATACCCTTTGAGCATTTTTTTATAATCGTTAGTGGCAAGGATTTCTCTTCCTACCCGTAAAAGGATATGTTTTCCCTGTTTTTCATATATGTTCATTTCATAGATATTTCTTTCCGGGTCATATTCAATTTCACCCGGGACATAATCATTTTTTTTAAGGTCTTCAGATAAGGAAACAAAATTATTCTTGTCTCCCAGGAAAAATTTATCTTTTACCCCGTTTTTGATCAGGGCCAGCAAAAGGCTTGTATCCATATCTCTCTTCTTTAAAAGGGAAATGGCATTATAATATTCAGATAAATTGACAAGGAATAAATAAAAATCTTCCTGGCTGAGGGGTTCTTTATTATCGTTCAGAAAAATGTCTTTTTGCCCGGCAATTCTTTTAACAAGATAGTCTGAATATTCTTCTTCGTTTTTCAGATAAACCCCGCCTTTTCTTGATCCCACCCTGAAAAGCGGAGGCTGGGCAATATAAAGATAGCCCTTTGATATAAGATCCGGCATCTGCCTGTAAAAAAAGGTCAGAAGGAGAGTCCTGATATGAGATCCGTCCACATCGGCATCCGTCATAATCACGACTTTATGGTACCGGATTTTTTCGATATTATATTCTTCATCGCCGGCACCCGTACCTAAGACGGTAAAAATATTTTTTATTTCATCGCTTCTGATAATTTTATCAAACCTTGCTTTCTCAACATTCAGGATTTTTCCCTTCAGGGGTAAAATCGCCTGAAAACGCCTGTCTCTTCCTTGTTTTGCGCTGCCTCCGGCAGAATCCCCCTCAACGAGAAACAATTCTCTTTCAGCAGGATCGGCATACTGGCATTCTGCCAATTTTCCAGGTAAAGACGCATCTATCAGGGTTCCTTTTTTTCTAGCCAGTTCCCTTGCCCTTTTAGCCGCATCCCTTGCCCTTGCAGCATCTACTGCCTTTGCAATGATTTTTTTGGCAACATTTGGATTTTCTTCAAGATACTGGCTCAGTTTTTCATTTAACAGAGATTCGACAATCCCTTTTATTTCATTATTACCCAGCTTGGTTTTGGTCTGTCCTTCGAACTGGGGTTCCATGAGTTTTACAGAAATAATAACCGACAGGCCTTCCCTCATGTCCTCCCCGCTGATTTTTAGACTCTGCATGTTTTTAGGAATATTATTGGATGTCGTCAGATAGGCATTTATCGTACGGGTCATGGCTGCTTTAAACCCGGATACATGGGCACCACCCTCGATAGTCCTGATATTGTTGGCAAAAGAATATAATTTTTCTTTATATGTATCGTTATACTGAATGGCCACCTCAATCTGCACATCTTTTTTATCCCCCTCTATGTGAATGGGATCATGAAGGGCTGTGCAGGACCGGTTTAGATATTCCACAAAAGTAACCAGACCGCCTTCAAAATAAAAATCATCCTTTTCAGCCGACCGTTCATCCTCAATGATGATCCTGACTTTTCTGTTTAAAAATGCCAGCTCCCTCATCCTCCGGGACAGTACTTCATAATCAAATTCATTCTGATTCATAATTTCAAAATCAGGAGAAAATGTGATTTTTGTTCCTTTTTTATCAGTGGACCCAGTAACTGTAAGTTCGGTTATTTTATGGCCCTTTGAATAGGACTGATGATAAATTTTGCCGTTCTTATAAACTTCCATGTCAAGCTGGATGGAAAGGGCATTAACAACTGAAATCCCAACGCCGTGTAACCCGCCGGACACCTTATAGGAATCTTTGTCAAATTTTCCGCCGGCATGGAGTTTTGTCATGACCACTTCACAGGCAGGAATTTTTTCCGTTTCATGCATCTCAACGGGTATTCCGCGGCCGTTATCTATTACACTCACCCGATTGTCCGGATGGATGGTTACAATAATAGTGTCGCAATGCCCGGCCATAGCCTCATCAATACTGTTGTCCACCACTTCATAGACCAGGTGGTGAAGACCTTCTATATCCACATTGCCGATATACATGGAAGGTCTTTTACGAACGGCTTCCAGACCTTCTAATACTTTTATGCTTCCCGCATCATATCCTTTAGTTTCTATATTCTCATTCATATATGCATCGCCATAATCACGCAAATAAGCCTGTCATCATCAAAACTTTTGATAATACAAGGACTCTTGCTTTCTTTAAGATTTAAAACCACTATATTTCCTTCAAATAAACTCAAGGCATCCATAAAATATCTTGGATTAAAGGCACTTTTTATTTCATCCTCTGAGAACGGGATCATGATTCTTTCTTTTGATTCGCCGATTTCAGGGTTGGTAATAGTAACAACAAGTTCATTATTTTTAAAATTCAGGATCACACTTTTATATTCATCAGATGTTAAAATAGAGATGCGTTTCATAAGGGTTGAAAACATGATTCTGTCCACTTCAACCGGTATCATGCCCTGGTGGTTGATAACTGGTTTATAATCCGGATATTCTCCCTCCAGGAGTTTAATCATAACAGACTCGTTTTCATCCTGAAAAATAAAATGATTATCTTTTACCCCGACACTGAAACTTTCTTTGCTTCCATCAATAAATTTACTAAGTTCCGACAATCCTTTTTTCGGGATAATTACGCTTTCATCCGGAAGATTCAGGTTTCCTGTAAAATCAGCATTATAACAATGAAGCCGCTTTGAATCCGTTGATACAATTCTTAATTTTTCTTTTCCTTCTTTTATGACTTTCTCTAATAATGATCCTAAAACATATATTCTTTTTTCTTCCCCGGAATAACCGACAATAGATGACATCTCGACCATTTTTTTAAGGTCTTTGCTATTAATATCAATAAATTCGACATCTTCTATAATGGGGATTTCAGGAAAATTTTCATGGTCGGAAGATACAATATGATAAATACTGTCACCTTTTCCAATTTCGACCCATCTGTTTTCCACTTCATTTACTATAATTTCATTATCAGGATATTCCCGTAAAATCTCATAAAATTTTTTTGAATTGATTGATAATATACCTTCTCTGTCAATCTCTGCCTCATAAGTTCCATAAAATGCCGTTTCCATATCACTGGCTGTAATGGTGATCCTTGAACCTACTGCCTTTATCAGGATGTCGGATGTAATAGTCAGACTGGTTTTTCTTCCGGTTAAACCCTGAATTTTTGAAAGTACATCCACAATTTCTTTTTTGTTTAACGAAATTTTCATCAACCACCTTTTTCAAAAATTTATGCTTTTTACATAAATAAATATCTATATTAAAACATCTTATTTATCAAATATTAAATATTCCGGAATATATTAATAAATATCATTTAAAAAAGAACAATAATACTAATAAGGGGTGTTTAAATGTTTAAAACTTTATAACAATCCTGATTTATTAAAATTTAATATTAAAAAAACAGTTAAAAAATGTTATTTTTCTTTAAATAACCCCAGGGTTTTGTACCTTATTTTTTTTTATGTTCAAAAACAGCTTGTTTTGAACATTTTATTAAAAAGATCCGATCCAGTTTTTAATGTCTTGTAATCCTTTATGATTCCAGTCGTCGGAAACACGTTGTTCAAGATATTTTAAAAAAAGAGTGTCAATAACTTCGAAAATTCTGAAACAAGAAAATGCTTTTTCAATAATCAGTCCTTCGATTTCATCCCCGTTTTTTGAAAGATCTGTTTTAGGGGTTTTAAGACCTGTAATATTAAAACTTTCCCCTTTAATAGTGAATTTGTATTCATCCTCATTTATCTTACAATTAAGATTGATCTGGGTTACCCAGGCCCCTTTTTTTAAGGCCGTGGTTCCTTCTTCAAGTCCTGCTTCATCTCCTTTAATGGTAATCTTTTCTTTTGACTTATCCCCTAATTTATTTTCAAGAACAATTGAATTACCGATTTCAAATATAATAACATCCTTTGAGGCCAGCAAAGCTGAAAAATCTTTTTGAGTTTCAATGGAAAACCAGATCCAGGTTAAAAAATCATTTCCAAGAAATTTATATTTATTATAAGCTGCTGCAATATCAAGCATGGTTTTTACCTCGTGTATTTTAAAGGAGTCAGTGAAAGTATCCTGTCTTTATGGGAATTTGAAAAACCGGATTTTGTTTCAACAAGGGTATAAGGAAAGAGCCGGACAGCCTTAAGCTTAAAACTCTTAAAAAATAAGGTTTCAAAAAGTTCGTTAGCAGCTTTCTGTGTTGTAAATAAATATAAATTTTGTTCTTCATAATTCCAGAGAATTTCGTAAATACTTGGAACAGCAGGAATTTTATGCATAAGAAGATCTATCACCATTTCTTTTATTTCAGTTTTTTCATTTTTTGAAATAAAATTCCGTCCTGATTTTTCTATTTTCTTTTCAATTTCAATGGCCATATATTTTTGAATCAATCTTATCGGAATGGATTTTTTATCAACCCTGAGGGAAAACAAAAAATAGGTACCAAACTGGATGGAAAATTTATCAAAATCAGGATTATAAGGGCTTTCAAAAGGGGTCCAGCCGGCTGAAATTTCATCATATTCACTTTCCAGTTTTGGAATTGAATAAGCTATCAGATTATTTCGAACTTCTTCGGCTGCAGAGCCCTCAAATTTTCCATCAATATAATAGCGGCTGATAGAATGTGTTGAAGAGATTAATCCCATGTTTTTATATTCCTCGTAATGGTAAACTATCAGGTTTTATTAAAATTATCATATATTAAACCAGGTATCTTTATCACAGGTAAATAAAAATTAATAGAAGCCAAAAAACATATAAAAAAATATGCCAAAAGAGTTAAAAAATTTCTAAACTATCGAGTTTCTTTAAATTATTTACTTATTAATTCATTTATTGTATGAGGTAAAGGTTAATCGGGATTGAAATTTATTAATAATATAAATGAGGTAAAAAAAATGAAAAAAGAGATGCAGACCATTGACGGAAATACCGCTGCAACCCATGTTGCTTATGCCATGAGCGAAGTTGCTGCCATATATCCCATAACACCTTCAAGCCCCCTGGGCGAAATAGCAGATACCTGGGCCTCCAAAGGCAGAAAAAATATATTCGGACAGGTCCTTATCATAAAACAGATGCAGTCTGAAGCAGGAGCTGCCGGCGCGGTTCACGGTTCTCTGGCCGCCGGTGCCATGACATCAACCTTTACCGCATCCCAGGGACTTTTACTTAAGATTCCAAACATGTATAAAATTGCAGGTGAACTTCTTCCCTGTGTTTTTCATGTGACAGCCAGATCTATTTCCGCTCATGCCCTTTCCATTTTCGGAGATCACCAGGATGTCATGGCAGCCCGGCAGACCGGTTTTGCAATGCTGGCTTCCAATTCAGTCCAGGAAGCCCAGGACCTTGCGCTTGTAGCTCACCTGGCAACCCTGGATTCCCGGGTGCCGTTTCTGCATTTCTATGACGGATTCAGGACCTCCCATGAAATCCAGAAAATCGAAATGATCGACTATAAAGACATGGCATCCTTGTTTAATTATGAGGCTTATAAAGCATTTAAAACCAGGGCTGTAAACCCTGAACACCCGGATACACGGGGTACGGCCCAGAACCCGGATATTTATTTCCAGGGCAGGGAAGCTGCCAATTCATATTATTTAAAGGTTCCGGCCATTGTAAAAGAATACATGAAAAAAGTCGGTGACCTAACCGGACGGGAATATAATCTGTTTGATTATGCAGGTGATCCTGAAGCCGATAAAATTATCGTGGCTATGGGATCAGGCTGTGAAGCCATTGAAGAATCCATAAACCGGCTGAATGCGGATGGAGAAAGGCTTGGACTGGTGAAAGTCCGTCTTTACAGGCCTTTTGACCGGGAAAGTTTTTTCAGAGCCATTCCCTCTACAGCAGAAACCATCACGGTCCTGGACAGGACCAAGGAACCCGGAGCCCTTGGCGAACCCCTTTATACAGATGTATGTACGGCTTTTATGGAACATGGTATTACCCCGAAAATCATCGGCGGCAGATATGGCCTGTCCTCAAAAGAATTTACACCGAACATGATCAAGGCTGTCTACGACAATATGAAATCCTTTCAGCCGAAAAATCATTTCACTGTGGGCATCATTGACGATGTCACCCATACCTCCCTTGAAGTGAAAACCGGTTTTAACCCGGCACCGGCCGGTACCATTGCTGCAAAATTCTGGGGGTTGGGAGCAGACGGTACGGTGGGTGCAAACCAGAGCGCCATTGCTATTATCGGGGACAATACAGACAAATATGCCCAGGGTTATTTTGCTTATGACTCAAAAAAATCCGGGGGACTCACCGTGTCTCATTTAAGATTCGGCGATGTGCCCATCAAATCCACTTATCAGATCGATAATTCCGATTTTATTGCCTGCCATAAATCCAATTATGTAGAGATTTATGATGTCTTAAAGGGGATAAAAGAGGGGGGAACCTTTCTTCTTAATTCTCCCTGGTCGGTTAAGGAAATGGAAAAATTCATTCCCGGGCATGTCAGAAAAACCATTTACGATAGAAAATTGAAATTCTATAATATTGATGCGGTTAAAATAGCCACACAAGCCGGTCTCGGCGGCAGAATCAATATGATCATGCAGACCTGCTTTTTCAAATTAGCCAATGTCCTGCCCGTGGATAAGGCCATCAGTCTTCTGAAAGACGATATCAAAGCTAAATTTGGTAAAAAGGGTGAAAAAGTGGTTTCAATGAATATTGAAGCTGTTGACAAAACCCTTGACAACCTGGTTGAAATCAAAGTCCCAAAATCCTGGAAAGATGCAGCAAGTACTGAGAAAACCGTTGAAAAAACAACCCCGTTTGTAGATAAGGTCATGAGAAAAATAAATACCCAGGGTGGGGATGATCTTCCTGTAAGCGTTTTTGCCCCGGATGGGGTATTTGAACAGGGAACGGCCCAGTATGAAAAAAGAGGGGTGGCTATTGATGTTCCGGAATGGATCCCGGAAAATTGCATCCAGTGCAACCAGTGTTCTTTTGTCTGCCCCCATGCTGCCATCATCCCTATTGTTGCCGTGGAAAAGGAATTAAAAGGTGCTCCAAAGAGTTTTGTCATGGTGGACGGCAAAGGTAAGGAAATGGAGGCCTATAAATTCAGAATCCAGGTGAATCCGCTGGATTGCCAGGGATGCGGCAACTGTGCCGATATCTGCCCGGCTAAAACACCGGCCCTGGTTATGAAATCCCTGGACAGCCAGGTGGAAGGCCAGCTGGATAATCATAAATTCTCCAAAACTATTTCCTTTAAAACCGGTATCCTGAAACGGGATACGGTTAAAGGCAGCCAGATGTATCAGCCGTTGCTGGAATTCTCCGGCGCCTGCGCAGGCTGCGGTGAAACACCCTATGTAAAACTTTTAACCCAGCTTTTTGGAGAACGCATGACCATTGCCAATGCAACGGGTTGTTCCTCTATATGGGGCGGGTCTGCACCCTCCACCCCTTATTGCACCAATGCGGATGGTGAAGGCCCGGCCTGGGCCAGCTCTTTGTTTGAAGATGCGGCAGAATTCGGGTACGGTATAATGCTGGCCACAAAAACCAGGAGAAACACCCTGGCCCAAAAAGTTCAGAAAGCAATTGAAACAAAGACTTCCCCTGCTGTGAAAGAAGCATTGAATGGATGGTTGTCCGGCAAGGATAACACGGAAGAATCTAAAAAATATGCCTTTGCCCTGAAAAACCTGTTAAAAGATCAATCCAACGGGATTTTAAAAGAAATTTATGAGGAAAAAGACCTGTTTGTAAAAAAATCCCACTGGATCTTCGGCGGTGACGGATGGGCCTATGATATCGGATTCGGCGGGCTGGACCATGTTCTGGCATCAGGCGAAGATATCAATATCCTGGTCATAGATACGGAAGTCTATTCCAATACCGGCGGGCAATCTTCAAAAGCCACCCCAACGGGTGCCATTGCAAAATATGCAGCATCCGGCAAGAAGATCGGTAAAAAAGATCTGGGCAGGATGATCATGAGTTACGGTTATGTGTATGTGGCTTCCATTTCCATGGGCGCCAACAAAAATCAGACCATGAAAGCCCTTCTTGAAGCAGAAAAATATCCAGGACCCTCTCTTGTTATCTGTTATGCCCCCTGCATCAACCAGGGCATCCGGAAAGGCATGGGCAAATCCCAGCTTGAAGGAAAACTGGCTGTTGATTCCGGTTACTGGCCGCTTTACAGATATAATCCTGAATTGATCAAGGAAGGCAAAAATCCCTTTATCCTGGATTCAAAGGCACCGGACGGAACCCTTCAGGAATTCCTCAGTGGCGAGACACGGTTTGCCGCCCTTGAAAAAAGCTTCCCGGAAGAATCCAAACGTCTCAGGGCCAAGATTGAAGAAGAAATGACGGATAAATACACCATGTTAAAAATGATGGCTGAAATAGGTAAAAAAGAAAAATAAGAATGCGATAAACAAAGAGAAAAGGGCCGGAAAATTTCCGGCTCTTTTCATATCTTCACAATATAAGATATACAGCAGAATCGCAGGTAAGCTGGGATGATAAGGCATGACTGATTCAAGATTTTTTTGCTATGAAAAAAAAGTGAGTATTTAAATAAAGTTCTTGCATTGTAATATGTTCCGGATATTCTCCAACACCCTGCGAACCAGTGTAAAAGAGATACGCTCCTGTTCCAGCCGCAGGGAGGGGGCATGAAGATTTTTTCGCAGGGCATCATAGACAAAGGCCTCTTCTGCCGTCAGCAGGGAAAGGTCCCGGCTGACAGGAGAGGGTTCACTGCCCCAGAGGGCTTTGTGGGATAACAGGGTGGCTTCATCCATGAGAAAGGAACGGGTTTGTGGAAAATAATGCCGGACCTGGTCGATCATGGCAAAACCATGGGTGTCGATGTCGCCCCAGTACCAGACCGGTTTTTCCTTTATCCAGCATGCATTGCAAAGGACAGACAGGCTGTACCCCAGCCCGAAGACCACCAGGGCTCTGGGAAAAGGCGGAAAGGCCAGGCCGGTAATTTCGTTTTCCACAATAAAAATGGTGTCAGGCTTTATGGGCAGGTTATTAAACTCATGTTCCGGTATTTCCAGGTCGGACAGGCCCATGAGGGTGAAATCCGGGTCAAGACACCTGAACCGGATACGGGCGGGTTTAGACAGGAAACCGAAACGGGTTTCAAAGGCAGCCGGTCCCTGGGCCTGCTGGTTTACGCTATCGCCCGGCAGTATACGGGTGAGAAGCTTTACAAGCCATGGCTTATGGTTTTCAATGAATTTGGTGTCAACGCCCGGAATTTCCAGTTGCCGAAGATAAATGTTGGGGCCGGGATTGTTTTTCAGATAAGAGACAATGGCCAAGAGTTTATCCCAGACTTCAGCATGATGGAGCACATCCAGCGGCTTTTCAATTAAAAGCCCCTCAAGTTCGGGGCAGCAGGCAATTATTTTTTTAAAAAGCACCTGATATTGATTGGCTTCCCCGGTTTTTCCGAGATAGAACAGGATATCGTCCAGGGTCCTGAAAATGACGGCCTTGGGGATTCTGTTCTTTCCCAGGGTCCGGTGGTTGAATTGGTGCCATTCAATGTTAAAGCCTTTTTTGTCCTGTTTTGCGGCATGGCCGGCCATATGCTCGATCCAGGTGCGGGCAGCATCAAACTGGTGGATGAGTTCATCGGCGGCCGGGTGTTTCAAGGGGATGCGCAGCGGCTCAAAAGGAGTATGGCTGACGCATTGGGCCAGGAACTCACCTTTGTTCCATTTTTTTTCAAGCCGGGTCTTGATATCCTTGTTGCAGGTCCAGGAGTTCATGATGCTTTTTCCCTGCGCTCTTTGCGGTATTCCAGGACGGTCATATTCCGGAGCTGCGACTCCCTGCCGTCCTGGCTGTAGACAAAGCCCACGGCAGACACATAAGGCTCGATGATATGGATCTTCTGCAGGGGTGTGACGATGAGAAGCTGGAGATTCAGCTTTTTAAACAGTTCCAGGCTGTACCGGGTGGATTCGTCGGATCCCCGGCCAAAAGCTTCGTCAATGGCAACAAACCGGAAAGTCCGGGACCTGACTGCACCCCATTCCAAACCGAATTGATAGGCCAGGCTCGCGGCCAGAACCGTATAGGCCAGTTTTTCCTTCTGTCCGCCGGATTTTCCGCCTGAATCCGTATAATGTTCATATTCGCTCTGATCTTCCCTCCAGCGTTCAGATGCGGCAAATACAAACCAGTTGCGGACATCCGTGACTTTCCGGCCCCACCGCCGGTCAATATCGCCCATGCCCTC
The DNA here is from genome assembly GCA_001799395.1 of Desulfobacterales bacterium RIFOXYA12_FULL_46_15. Classification (GTDB taxonomy): domain Bacteria; phylum Desulfobacterota; class Desulfobacteria; order Desulfobacterales; family Desulfobacteraceae; genus Desulfobacula. The sequence continues at coordinate 13,821 of MGTJ01000022.1, forward strand.
CCGTCCCCGGAACCGTTCGATCATTGACCGCACCTGCATAAATTTGCTTTCCGAATAATGATCATCATCCGACCCGGTCAGGGCCCCTTCGGTGCAGGCCCTGAGCTGGTGCTGAAAATCACGGATATCCACATCCGGGCTCATCTGGGCCTCAAGAACGATATACCGGCCCGGGTTGTATTCAATATCTGACAAAGACTGGTTTATCCGCTCGATGCGTTCCTGTATGGTCTCCCGTTCTCGCAGAAGCTGGGACTGGAAATTTGCCACTTCACGGATGGTGTTTTCGTTGAGCAGTTCCTTGAACCGCTGCTCAAACCTCGGCAGGTTATCGGTCTGAAGCTTTTCAAGCATGGCTTTGTATTCCGGACCCGAGGCCGCTGAATCATCCACTTCACGGGTCTCCAGGGGAAAATCCCGGCGATAACCGTGCATGGCTTTTATGATCCTGTCTTCTATAACGCGGATCCGTTTGTCCAGGCTGTCAATGCGGTCCTGGATGATTTTGCGCAGTTCCTTTTCCCGTCCGTCACAGGATTCAATGGCCAGGGTATGCTTTTCAAGTTCCTTGACCCGCAAGGCATCCAGTTGTTTGATCAGGGTATGGACCAGGGCCTGTTCCATGGTTTTCCAGACCGACATATCCTGGTCGCAGGTTTGAATACCCAGGCGGGCCTGCTGCTGTTTTTCCTCGTTTTTAGACAGGGTGTCCCAGGCCTGTTTCAGATCCTGTTCTGTTTCATGGATCTCTTTTTCAAGGGTTTCAAGCCGGCTTTCAAGAGTTTTGAGAACATCCGAAGCTGCCTCCAGTTGTTTTTTCTCCTCTTCCAGCCGTGACATCTCCAAGGTGACCGATTTCCAGTCCAGGTCGCTGAAATCCCGGAAATCGCCAAGCCGGACCAGGTTTGTGAGATTTTCCTGAAGGTCTTTTTTCTGCGTGTCCAGATTTGAAATCAGGTCAGCCTCATCCTGCATCTTTTTTCCCAGTTCCCGGCAACGGTTTTTCAAGGTTTTGATTTTTGCTTCATTGGTCCAGCCCAGGATATAATGGGACCGGTCTTTAATATCCCTGCGGTCGTCTTTTTCATGGCGTTTGCCGCCGGATCTGATCTGGCCTGCCTCGGTCACGGCCTGGGGTTCCCGAAGAAACTGTTTTATATCTGTGCAGCAGGCATAATCAAACCGGTCGGCCAGTTCCTTTTCCAGCCAGTCATAAAAAAGGGAATCCGGTTTGATGGACAGTTTTTTGACCAGGGACTCGGGATGAAGGTCATGGGCCGCTTCTTTGCCGTCCATGCGGACCAGGTAATACACCAGGCGGCCCTTTAAATGGGTGGTGTCTACCCAGGCCGCCACATCCTTATAATAGGTTTCAGACACCAGCAAAGAAAGACCGAAATTATGAAGCAGCCGTTCGGCCGACCCTTCCCAGGTTTTTGCATCCTCTCTGACCTGAATCAGCTCCCCGGCAAAGGGCAGGGTATTTTCATGAAGCTTAAGATGGGTGCACAGATCATTCCGGATACGGATCTGCTGGGTATGGATATTGCTCTTTCGCCGTGACAGGGATTCCAGCTCCAGTGTCAATTCATCATGGGCCGATTTCAGGTTTCTGAATTCAACCCCGGCATCAGTGCGAAGGTTTTGCAGGTCTACATCTTTTTGTTTTAGAATATGTTGCCGGTCCATGATTTGGCGGGCATTATCATCAAAATCATCGCGGGTATTCACAGCTTTTAAAGACAGGTTCAGGGCCAGGTCTGCATACCGGCCAGCCTGGCCCTGGTATTTTTCCTTTTCCCGGCTTAAGCGATTGATCTCTGATCTGATCCGTTCCAGACGGTCACCGCCGTTTTCGGCAATGGCATGTTTCAGATCATCCCGCCCGCCCATCCGTTCCCGGCGTTTGATATCCAGGCTGTTGATTTTCCGCTCCAGGCGGCCCTGTTCATCACCCAATAGTTTTAACCGTTTTTTGAACAGCACTCTTTTATGAAAGGCAAAAAACGGGGTCAGGCCCTCCCGGAAGTCCCGCAATTGATTTTTTTCATGGGTCAGCATTGTCTGCTTTTTGCAGTCATCTACCAGGGGTGTCAGACGTTCGATCTGGTGCTTGGCCCGGATGACGGCATCATGAGCCCGGCTCAGATCGTCAAAATGGTGGATCAGCACTTCCATGCGCGGCAGAACATCAAAAGCTTCCAGCATATGTTCCCGGACAAAATCCGTTAGATTGCCCACGGATTTCATGGAAACCGTCTGGTGAAACAGGGCCAGGGCCTGTTCGGTTTCAATGCCGAACCGTCTTCTGAAGGCAGCCCCGTATTTGGGGAAGGTCTCGAAGACCTCGGTTTTGGAGAATTTTTTCAGGCGTTTTTTGAGCCGGCTGATATCCGGGCCGAAATCGCTGAAATGATCGCTAATGGATAAGGCCCTGTCCGAAACCAGGTAAAACCGGTCAGGCTGCCCATGACTTTCCCTGAGCCAGAATACCTGGGCCAGGGTCACTTCCTGGACATAACCTTTGTTTTTAAACACACCCAGAATAACGGAAAAACTGTTGTGGTCCCGCAAGGCAACGGATTTGGACGTATGGCCGATATCACTGCGCTCGGATTTGTAATATCCCAGGACATAGGAACGAAGGCTGCGCTCCCGCATATCGGCCCCGGCCGCCTTGTTATAGGCCACCCGGTTAGCCGGAACCAGCAAAGTGGTCACGGCATCCACCAAAGTGGATTTGCCTGAACCGATGTCCCCGGTCAAAAGCCCGTTCCGGCTTTGAAGATCCAGTCGCCAGACTTTTTTATGAAAGGTGCCCCAGTTAAAAATCTCCAGGGTCTGCAAACGGAATCCGGCCAGGCTGTCGTCGGATGAAAAATCAAGAAGCTCCTGCTCCATCAGTCCGTCTCCTTTATGCTGTCCGAATCTGCCCCGCGCTTTTCCTGATACTCCCTGAGCCGGTCATCCAATTCATGAAGCCATTGGGCGTCCACAAAGGCTTTTAAAATACGGATGACTTCAATCTTGTCTTTCTGGCCTTTCAGGCGCCGGATAAACCCCAGGTCGGCAATTCTGTTCAGGCAGATATGGATCTTGTCCAGCAGCCTGGCCTCATTGCCGCTGGAAGGAAAAAACACCTTCACCATATCGGCAATATCCTCCACTGATAAGATGAGCCGGGTATCCTCCCCTGATGCATCGCTTTCAGCCAGTTTTTTCCGCAGAAGGGCGATGATCAGGCTCACGGGGTAAGACAATGGCCTTTTGCCCACCAGCCGGGGAAGGGGGTCTTCACCTTCCTCCGGTTCCCGGGTTTTGAGCCAGGCATATCCTTCGGAAACGTCCAGCACCAGATCCAGACCCAGGACCCGCACATAATCCCGGACCGCAACCTGGCAGTCTTCCAGAACCTGCCAGAGTTTTTCATCGTTTTCCCGGAATACCACCCCTTTCATCAGTTCGATGAGGGGCTTTGAGATATTTGGGGGAGGGTTGTCCGTCATATCCATGGTTCACCTGCTGAAAATTACGGCAGAAAACTCTGCCTGCCGGGTCACCCCGTGGTCATCGGTCCAGGATACCCGGTGTTGCCGGGTATCATCAAACTGGGCCTTGTCATCGTCCCCGGCCAGGCTCAGATAGGTGACCAGTTCGGCCAGACCCTTTTCCAGGGGATGATCGGCAAGGATCTGGGCAAGCGTCACCTGGTCCCTTGTCTGGAGGGCATTGCGGATAATCCCTTTCAGTTTGAGCCTGTCCACAAATACAGTGGCATAAAGCAAATCCGACGGGATATCCGAACCGTCTCCCAGAAACACGGTTTCCTCAATCATCGGTTTCACCGGGGTCGTGTAAAGGGGCCGTTCCATGGGGAGAAAAACACGGGGGCCGGACTCGTCAAGGGTCATGAAATCCTTCTCCGGCATGTTCTCTTTAACTTGAACAGCAAGGCTTTCAATGCTTTGGAGCACCTGCATGATCCGTTTATTTTCCAGAAATGCCTGATCATCCAGATAGCGGCGCAACTGCCCGGACAATTTGGCCACGGTGCGCTGGGTATGCTCACCAGCCTCCAGCCAGTCGTAATGCACCCTTTTAAGGCGCATATCCGGAGACAAGGCCTTCACGGCATCAAGGCCAAACACCCGGTGCAGCAGACCGGACAGCTCTTCCTGCCGGGCCGGTGACATCAGAAGATCCCAGAAGGCATTGAAATTTTTCCCCTGATCGGATTCCGCAATCACATCCCGCTCGCCGAAAAACTCTTCAAGCAGCTTGCCTTTGCTGCCTTCCCAAAGGGCAATCTGCTCCCGGGTCTTCTGATCCAGGTGTCTGAAATTGTATTCCACCTCACGGAAATCACTCAACAATTCCCGGGCGGTTTTGTTGACCAGCAGAAACCGGTCTTTGAGGGCCGTGTCATCCAGCACATCCATGCGGCCTTCCCTGACCCGGGTCAGTTCCTTTTCAATATCGGCCTTGCGCTTTTCAAGTTCCTGTATTCTCACTTTTGCATCAGCCTCGGTTCCTTCCACCATCTGGCGCAGCAGTTCAAAAATCGTCATCAGTCTGGACTCGGTTCCGATAAAAGGCCGCTGGACCAGATTCTCAAGCCAGGTCAGGGCCTTTTCGACGGATGGCATGAGATCATAATGCGCTTCATCAGACCCCTGGGGATAAAATTTCCGAAGCCAGCCCTTATCCTCCCCGGCCCAGTCATCCAGATAGGATTCCGCCTGGCGGGGAAAGGCTGCCTCCCCTTCTGTTTCCCGCAGGGCAAAGAGATAGTCTTCCAATGCCGAGGCAAGATCCGACCGGCTCATGCGCCTCTGGTTGGGAACGATAAAAATCTTATGGATAAAGGCTGCGATTAGCGGGCTATGGTCCGCCACCAGCAGTTTCCACGCCGGATGAGTTCTTCTCAAGGCCTTTAATGTGGAATAGTCAAACTCCATAGTATCCCCGTTTCATTCAAAATAGCAGCGACTATCCAAGCGATGCTCAGATACCGGTCTATTGAGCGTACCAAATGAGTTCCTGTAGGATAAGACCTTTCCTTTTGTCAAGAAGATTCCAAACATCTCACTTTTTCATGGGTCTTTGTTTAGCCGGTTGTGTCTATACTGTTGATTTTTTCCGTCTGCTTTTGCGCAAATATCCAGTGCCCCCACAGCAATTCCCGGTGAAAAATAGCAGGCGTTGAGGAGTGGAGTTTCAGCAAAAAGTCTGATTTATTTTTCATGA
>MGTJ01000023.1 GCA_001799395.1 Desulfobacterales bacterium RIFOXYA12_FULL_46_15
ATCCTCAGGGATGTTACGGAACAATGCAAAATGGCTGAGGCGTTAAAGGAGAGCGAAGAACGACATGTTTCAGTATTAAAGAGCAGTCCTGATGCCATTGTGGTTTATGATCATGAGGGCCGGGTGCTCTATATGAATCCTGCCTTTAACGGCCTTTTCGGCTGGACCCTGGAAGAACGAAAAGACAAAAAAATGGATATATTCGTACCTGAAAAAAACCGGCCTGAAACAGAACTTATGATTCAGAAGGTTTTATCAGGAGAGACCTTTTATGATATTGAAACCCAGCGGTACACAAAGGATAAGGAGATCAAGGAAGTCAGCATCAGCGGTTCGCCTTTCTGCAACAGCAACGGGGAAGTTGTCGGGGCGGTCAGTACGCTGAGGGATATAACGGAAAAAAAGAAGGCGATCAGAGAAATCAATAAGCTGAACATGGAATTGAAAAACAGGACGGACGAACTCGAATTGCTGAACAGTGAACTGGGACAGGCAGTGGATTATGCCGGGATAATGGCCAAGAAAGCTGAGGAAGCCAATAAGGCCAAAAGTGAATTCCTGGCCAATATGAGCCATGAAATCCGGACCCCGATGAATGCAATTATAGGCATGTCCGGCCTTCTGGATGATACCAGACTGGATCAGGAGCAGAAGGAATATGTGGATATTGTCCGGGGCAGTTCTGAGGCCCTATTGTCCATTATCAACGATATCCTGGATTTCTCCAAGATTGAAGCCGGCAAACTGGACCTGGAAATCCTTGATTTCAACCTGAGAACCTCCCTTGATGAGATCGTGTCCATACCGGCAATTGTTGCTGCTGAAAAAGGCCTGGAATTATTATTCGATATCGACCAGGAAATCCCTTCTCTGCTGAAAGGTGATCCGGGGCGTCTGCGGCAGATCATACTGAATCTTACCAATAATGCAGTGAAATTTACAAAAAAAGGGGAAATCCTGCTCAAAGTAAGGATGATAAAAGAGACGGAAAAGGATGTGCAATTAAAATTCATGATAAAGGATACAGGAATCGGGATCACGCAGGAAGACATTTCCAAACTTTTCAACTCATTTCAGCAGGTTGATGCCTCCACCACCCGGAAATACGGTGGAACCGGCCTTGGGCTTGCTATTTCAAAAATGCTGTCTGAGCTGATGGGGGGTGAAATACATGTGGAGAGCCAGGAAGGAGTCGGATCTGTCTTCTGGTTTACGGCTGTTTTTGAAAAACAGCTTGCTGCAAGACAAACAGAACAGGTGCTGCCTGAAGAACTGGCTGATAAAAGAATAATGGTGGTGGATGACAATAAAACAAACCTGACCATTATCAGAAGCTATCTGAATTCATGGGGATATGATTGTGATACTGTATGGGATCCGAATATGGCGCTTACAATGATGCAGGGGGCGGCAAAATACAATGCCCCCTATGATATCGTTATTTCGGACTGGCAGATGCCCAATATGACGGGAACCGCACTAGGGGAACAGATAAAGAATGATCCCCGTCTTAAGGATACGATCATGATCATGCTTTCTTCCAGGGGGATGAGAGGTGACGCGGCAAAGGCCAGAGAAACAGGTTTTGCCGCATACCTGACCAAACCGGTCAAAAGCAGCCAGCTTTTCGATTGTCTGATTACGGTATTATCCAGGAATAAAAACGGGGAAACAGCAACAGAACAGCAACTTGTTACTCAACATACCATTTCAGAAGACAAATTAAAAAAGATACGCATTCTCCTGGCAGAAGATAATATCATGAACCAGAAAGTGGTTATCAAGCTCATGGGAAAATGGGGTTTTAAAATTGATGCGGTTGCCAATGGCAGGGAAGCGGTTAAAGCCCTGGAATTGATTCCCTATGATGTGGTCCTGATGGATGTCATGATGCCTGAAATGGACGGCCTTGAAGCAACCCGGATGATCAGGAGCCCGGAAAGCCATGTCCTGGATCATAATGTGCTGATTATTGCAATGACGGCACATGCCATGAAAGGGGACCGGGAACAATGTCTGGAAGCCGGGATGAATGATTATATTTCCAAGCCCATAAAATCCCAGGAATTTTACAGGGTTCTTCAAAAACAGCTCACAGGAAAAAACCAATAAAATCATGTATAGTGACATGAACCCCTTCTTTCTGATCAGAAACTTTAAGACCAGGATAGTCATTGCCATATCAGCCACCATCATTTATACCGGCTGTTTTTTATATCTCTGGCTTTAGCCGGGGGGTAAAAAGCATCTCTCTCATCAATTCAAGGTCAGCATCAAGACCGGCTCCCTGTGTCGTAAGATAATTTCCGGTCATTATCCCGCTGGCGCCGGCATGAAACATAAACGGTTCGAGCCTTTTCAGGTTCAACTGCCTTCCCCCGCAGAATTTCCAATCCTTTGGATATTGATTTCCATCAATTTTCCCCATAGGATTTTATAATCAGGATCAAACCTGATTAAGCCTTGATCATTAAGGCATCTAAGGTGTACAATACAGCAGGTTCACTATAAAAATGGAAGGAGGATATCCCTATGCCTATTGATAAAGTGAAAGTGATCGATACAAGCACCCTGGTTCATGACCCCTTATGTCTGGAATACCTGATCGAAAAAAAAATCCTGGCCTGTATTCCATGGACGGTTCTGGAAGAGCTTGACAACCTGAAAAAAAGAGCTGATGTCGGATTTGATGCGCGTGAAGCATCCCGCAACATTGAAAAGCTCAGACAGAACAAATCCCCCTATCTTAAGATCATCAAGGAAATCGAATGGAAAGGCATTGAATTCCTCAGGCATTCCCATAGCGATCATATGATCATCGCTGCCGCCAATGCCATGCGTGAGGCATTTGGCGATGCAGAGCTTGTTTCCAAGGATACAATGATGCGTATCAAGGCCAGGGAACTTGGATTCAAGGCCCAGGACTATTACCGGGATCAGGCAAAGAACAATCTGTCCCATGATCTGCCCAGGATTGAAATCCGGAACCAAGAAATTGATAAAACCAATTTTACTTTTGCCTATGATCCTGAAAAGCATGGCAATATTCTTTTGAATGATGCAGTTATCTGTATTTCGGACTGGAAAGCGGATTTCAAACGTCCGGAGGAGACCGGGCATCAAAGAGAACGGTTTGCCGCAGTCAGGGCCGGCAGCCTTTTCCAGATCATTTCTCCGGCTGTCCAGGCTTTCGGTATCAGGCCCTATTCCGGTCCGGATATTTCAGGAAGCGGGCAGAATTTTAACTGGTCCCAGAATATAGCATTTCATCATCTGGCCAGACCTGATATATCACTGGTTTTTCTTGAAGGAGGGGCAGGAACGGGAAAGACCCTGCTGGCCCTGGCATCAGCCCTGGAGCAGAAAAGGAATTTCCGTCAGATCCTGGTATCCCGCCCCATGGTTCACCTTGAAGATATGGATAACATGGGTTTTCTGCCGGGCGACATAAACGACAAGATGGGGCCGTGGCTGAGGCCGATATGGCAGAACTTAAGCTTTCTGAAGGAAACTTCAACTGAAAACCAGCAGGTTATCGAAAAGCTCCTGGCAGAAAAAAAGATTGATATCGAACCCCTGGACTATATCAGGGGAACCACCTTTTTTAAATGCCTCCTGATCATTGATGAAGCCCAGAATCTTACCCCCCACCAAGTGAAGACCATTATCACAAGGGCAGGTGTCGGCACCAAGATCGTTTTTACAGGTGACCTGGGCCAGATTGACCGGAAAAGGCGTCTTGACAAGCTGTCGAGCGGCCTTGCCTATGCTTCAGGAAGGCTGGCAGGCCAGAACCTTGTGGCCACTGTCAGATTTGAGACCTCTGTCCGGTCAGACCTTGCAAAGATCGGAGTGGAAATGCTTTAAAAATATCAAGCATAATAGGCAGACATGCCGGGAAAAATTCATGGCATGATCGAAAGGAAAACGATTGGCGATAGATCGAGGGCTGATACCTTATTCAAACCCAATAAGGATAATGCATAAAGATGGTTTTTATCAATCCGGAATTTTTAAAAGGAGGGCTGTATGACTAAGCGAAGACCGATCCATAAACTGATTGATGAACAGATCAAAAGATGGGAACTGGGCAAGCACAAAGAAGAGCCCCTGGCTGAGACAAGGTCCGTGATCACCATTTCCCGGGAATCCGGAAGCCAGGGCCTGGAACTTGCAGGAATGCTGAGCAAAGCCATGGAATTTGATCTTTTTGACAATGAAATCCTGGAAGCCATGATCGAAGCCTCCAGAAATTCCAGGGTCCTTCTGGAGACCCTGGATGAAAAAAAAATAGGCTTTGTGGACGATCTGGTATCCAGTGTCGTAAACGAACATCATCTCTGGCCGGATGAATATTCAAAACTACTCCTGAAAATCATTGGCACCATCGGGAAGCACGGCCGTGCAGTCATTGTCGGCCGGGGTGCCAATTTCGTCCTGACCCGGATCAATGCCCTGAGAATAAGGATTGTGGCTCCGTTTGAAATAAGGAAAGAATATATCATGAAAACCCGGGGGCTGAGTGCGGAAGATGCTAAAAAATATGTCATCAGCACTGATTCCAACAGGAACGCCTTTGTAAAGCGGTATTTCAATTATAATATCTCAGAGCCTTCCTATTATGACATGGTGCTCAATACCGGGACCCTTTCCCTTGAAAAAGCGGTCATGCTTGTCAGGGAAGCCCTTTGATTTTTCCATCTGGTTTGCTTAAGACCGGCCCTGTTCAAGCCGCCAGGCAGTGCCTCCGGGGCCGTCCTCAAGAACAATCTTCAGGCTTTGAAGTTTGGGATCTCGTCCGCCCGTTTAAAATCCCTGGAGTTCCGGGCCTCTGCCCTCTGGCGGATGAGATCTTTGATTTTTACATATTTTGTTGTGATTTCAGATTCAGTCAGCGCATATAATTTTTATAAAAATTTAAAAAATATTGTATTATCGAATATAATTATGATATTATGTATGCGATAAAAATTATTTTATATGATTTTTTGCCATATTGAGTACTAAAACAACCATGAACATTGATGATCATCTGCAAAACATTCGGGAACACTATAATGAGCTTTCTGCCCGCCTCTATCAAGCTGAAAAATTAAAGGATGCGGTCTGCATTGACAAAATAGGGGAAGTTGTCAGGGCGGCAAGGAAAACCCAGGGATTGACGCGAAAGGCCTTATGCGATTTAAGCGGTGTTTCCTACAGCACCTTAAATAAAATTGAGGCAGGGTCCTGCCTGGTTCGCCTGGACATTGTAATGAAAATTGTAAACACTTTGGGAATGAATCTTTGGATAGGATAGGCAGAGTTTTTTTTAATAAACAGCCGGCAGGAATTTTAAAACAGTCGGACACAGGGTTCAGTTTTACCTATGATAGGTCATACTTTGCCTCGGGAACGCCCTTGAGCTTTAATCTGCCATTACAGGAAGAACCTTTTAAAAGTAATCGCCTGTTCCCGTTTTTTTCCAATCTGGCCACTGAGGGCTGGCTAAAAAGAATACAGACCAGAACTCAAAAAATCGATGAGACAGATACCTTCGGACTGATTCTGGAAAATGGAAAAGACATGGCCGGCGCCGTAACCATTATTAAGGAAAATAATGACGCCCTGCAAAATCAGCCTTAAGCCGGTCAAGCCCAATTCAAAATATCCTGATTATCTGGATTCCGAATTCAGAAAGCTCTTCTCAGGTCTTAAGGTAAGGCCGGTTCTCTCTTTTAACCGAAAAGACTTTTTCAAACAAAGCCCTGTCAAATCCAGGGGCATGTCCATATCCGGCGTTCAGGAGAAACTTTCCCTTAAGATAAATGCAAAAAAAGAACTGGAAATAACGGACTCGGGCGGAGAGTATATTCTTAAACCCAGTCCGGAAGCCTATCCTCATGCTTCGGAAAACGAGCACTGCGCTATGCTGACAAGTCAAGCCCTTGGGATTGAAACCGCGTCGTGCGGCCTGGTTTCATTTTCGGATGGGGAACTTGCTTATCTCGTAAAACGATTTGACCGCGAAGGGGATACCAAAATCCATCAGGAAGACCTGGCTCAAGGATTTTCACTGGAGAGTAAAGACAAATACGCCCACAGCTACGAAAAAGCAGGCAACCTCATCAGCTTCATGACAAACGGTAAGGCTTCGGTTGTCTTTGATTTCTTTTGCCGCGTTATGCATGCCTATCTGATCGGCAATGACGATATGCACCTTAAAAACATCAGCTTACAGAAATTACCCGAAAATAACCGGCTGTATTATGACAGGCTGACGCCCAATTATGATTGTCTTTTTACGGTAACCTTTGACACAGCTTCCGGTCCCGGATGTCTGGCCCTGGATCTTCTGGAAGACGAGAAAGAAGGGGTCTTCTCAAAACCCTATGAAACCTATGGATTTTATACAAAGCATGATTTTAAACTCCTGGCTTATCGACTATGTCTCAGAGAAAAACCTGTTGAAGCCTTGATTCAAAGAATCAAAAATAAAGAATCCGCTCTGCTGAATCTGGTCCATTGCAGTTATATGCCTGATGATATGAAAAAAAAGACTGCATCCGTAATTTCCGAAAGGATGAAAGCCTTTGACTTTTAAAAATATAAAATCACCACAGATTTAAAAAATGTATTTATCCGCTTCATGGCATCCAGGGGGTTTGCTTAAGACCGGCCCTATTCAAACCGCCAGGCAGTGCCGCCGGGGCCGTCCTCAAGAACAATCTTCATGCTTTGAAGTTTGGCCCGGATCTCGTCCGCCCGTTTAAAATCCCTGGCCTTCCTGGCCTCTGCCCTCTGGCGGATGAGATCTTCGATTTTTGCAGATGTTGTTGTGGTTTCAGATTCAGCAGCCAGATCTGCCATACCCTTTTCCTTTTTTGCAAAAAAATAGGATGCCGGGGAAAGCAGGAAGATGCCGAGAATTCCGGCTACAGACCGGATGTCATGATAAATGGCCACAAATTCTTTTAAAAGGTTTTCACCCATGGCGCCCTTGATATCATCCAGGAGGCGGTTGCCTTTTTTAACGGCATCAAACACTGAGGCCAGGGCTTTGGCAGAATTAAAATCATCGTTCATGGCTCCAGAGAATTCCTCCCAAAGTTGACCGTCCCGGGTTTCACCGGGTTTGATCCCGGCCTGATCCAGACGTTCCAGAAAGGCATAGACCCGGTCAAGACCCAGGGAAATCTCTTTCATGGAATCTTCGCTGTAATCTATGGGGCTTCGATAATGGTTGGACAAAAGGAACATGCGGATGACTTCGGCCGGATATTTTGCCAGCACTTCCTTGATCATGGTGAAATTGCCAAGGGATTTGGACATTTTTTCATTGTTGATGTCTACAAAACCGTTATGAATCCAGTATTTGACAAACTGCCGGCCGAACAGGGCCTCGCTCTGGGCGATCTCGTTTTCATGGTGAGGGAAGATGAGATCCTTGCCCCCGCCGTGCACATCAAAGCTTTCCCCCAGGTATTCATAACTCATGGCCGAGCATTCAATGTGCCAGCCCGGCCTCCCTTTTCCCCACGGGCTTTCCCAGAACGGCTCACCCGGCTTGGCCGGTTTCCATAAGGTAAAATCCAGCGGATTTTTCTTTTTTTCGTCTATGGCAATCCTGGCCCCGGCCCTCATGTCTTCCGGGTTCCGGCCGGAAAGCCGGCCGTATTCCTTAAAGGCATCAATGGAAAAATACACATCCCCGCCCTCAACAACATAAGCTTTGCCTTTTTCAATGAGCATCCGGATAAAATCAATAATATGGGTGATATGGCTGGTGGCTCTAGGTTCAATGGTGGGTCTTCTCACATTCAGGGCGTCCATCTCAGTGTGGAATTCATTGATGTATTTTTGCGTGATGGCAGCACAGTCTTCACCGGTTTCATTGGATTTTTTAATAATCTTGTCATCCACATCCGTAAAATTCCGGACATAGGTGACCTTATACCCCAGTTTTTCAAACCACCTGAAAATCGTATCAAACACCACAACGGAGCGGGCATGGCCAATATGGCTCGTATCATAGACTGTAGGACCGCACACATACATTTTTACCCGGCCCTCATTCAAGGGGACGAATTCTTCTTTCCTGCCATTCAGTGTATTATAGACTTTTAAACCCATTCTCTTGTTTCCTGTTATAATAGTTTTCTTTGGTTCTCTTCTTTTTTAAGATTTGGATCTTAATAAGAGCGTGCACTGGGCCGCAATGCCCTCCCCTTTCCCGATAAACCCAAGTCCTTCCGTGGTGGTGGCCTTTACATTGACAAGACGTGTATCTGCTTTCAGGACCCCGGCCATATTGTCTTCCATCTCTTTCTTATAAGGGCTGAGTCTGGGAGCTTGAGCAAACACAATACAATCCAGATTATTGAGTTCATATCCCTTTTCGTCCATCAGTGTCCTGCATTTTTCCAGCAGGGCCAGACTGGATATCCCTTTATAGGCAGGGTCCGTGTCTGGAAAATGTTCCCCGATATCCCCTGACCCCAGGGCACCGAGAAGGGCATCACAGACGGCATGGACCAGGACATCGGCATCGGAATGCCCTTCAAGGCCCAGGTCAAAGGGAATATCCTTTCCGCCAAGGATGAGTTTTCTGCCCGGCACCAGCCGGTGTACATCATATCCTGCACCTGTTTTATATTCCAATGGATTCATGATTCCCAGCCTCGTTTCCTATTGGTTTATTCCATAAGGAAACAGAGAATAATATATCCATGTTCAAAATAAAAGTCAAAATATAGGATGTTGTGATCAGGACGGAAATCTGGTATCTTATTACCCTATGAAGAAAATAGATCGGATTATCCGGCCAAAGGGAATGGGGTCCGGATCTTTGGTAAGGCTGTTCTGTATTCTGGCCCTGGTGGCGGCGTTCCTGTCAGAAGGGGTCTTGACGGCAACCGCCGAACCTGCCCCGCCCCTGCCCGGCGCCTCTGAAACAGGTTATCCGCCATTCAGCAGTGTGGATTCAGAAGGACAGACCATTGTGGTGGGCGGAGACTATAATTTCATACCCTTTGAGTTCCCGGATGAAAACGGCCGCCCCACCGGTTATAACAGTGAGCTGATCCGGGCTGTTGCCCGGGAGATGGGACTTAAGATCGAAATCCGGCTCGGCCCCTGGGCCGACATTGTCAAAGGGCTGGAATCGGGTGAGATTGACATCATTCAAGGGATGTTCTACACCCCTGAACGGGATCTGAAATTCGATTTCTCCCAACCCCACAGTGTCTATCATTATGTCGGTGTGGTACGAAAGGGTGAAGGACCGCCGCCGGACGACATTGCCGGTCTGAAAGGCAAACGGCTGGTGGTCCAGCGCGGGGATGTGGCTCATGATTATCTTGTTGAAAAGGGACTGGATAATCAGCTTGTGCTTGTGGAAAGCCAGGAAGATGCGCTGGCCGAATTGTCCTCAGGCCTTCACGACTGTGCCCTGGCTGCACGGATCAGCTCTCTTCTCTACATCAGAAAACATGGTTGGAAAAATCTGGAACTGGGCCGGCGCCCCTTTATTTCCCGGGATTATTGTTTTGCCGTTGCAGAAGGACGAAAGGCCCTTCTGGTCCAGTTCAACGAAGGCCTGAAAGTGCTTTCGGAAAACAATGAATACCGCCGTATTTATGACAAATGGCTGGGGGTTTACAAGGAAAGGCCACCTACCCTGATGATCGCCCTGCGCTATTCGGTCATCGTGCTGGTACCGCTGCTCCTGGTGCTTCTGGCCGCTTTTGTGTGGTCATGGTCTCTTCGCCGGAAAGTAGCGGCAAGAACTCTGGAATTAAAGGAAAGCATGGACCGTTTCCGGATACTGGCCGAGTCGGCCCCGGTCGGGATTGTCATCTTTGGCCATGACCTGAAAACACTTCATGCCAGCAAACGATTTACCGAGTTCTACGGCTACACCCTGGAAGACATGCCCGATGTCGAACACTGGTGGCGCCTGGCCTATCCTGATGAAACCATACGGCAGCAGATACGCAAAACCTGGAATGAGGCCATTAAAAAAGCTGAAAATACAGGTTCCGGTATTGAACCCATGGAATTCCCCGTCACCTGCAAAAACGGCGCGGTCCTGCAGACCGAATTCAGGCTGGCCCAGGCCGGAGGTCTGAATTTTGTAATTTTCACAGATGTCTCAGAAAACCGGAAACTTGAAAGCCGGCTGCGCCAGGCCCAGAAAATGGAAGCCGTCGGCCGCCTGGCCGGAGGTGTGGCCCATGACTTCAATAATATGCTCGGCGTGATCCTCGGCCATGCAGAATTGGCTATGTCCCGTGCAACCCCGGATGATCCGCTGCGTGATAATCTAACTCAAATTTTCAATGCTGCCCGCCGTTCCGCTGATATCACCCGTCAATTACTGGCCTTTGCCCGCAAACAGACCATTGCCCCAAGGGTCCTCAACCTGAACGAAACCATCGACGGCATGCTCAAAATGCTTCGGCGATTGATCGGTGAGGACATTGACCTGGTCTGGCTGCCCGGGAAAAATGCCCGGACAGTCAAAATGGACCCGTCGCAAATCGACCAGATACTGGCCAATCTCTGCGTCAATGCCCGGGATGCCATCACAGATATAGGAAAAATCACCATTGAAACAGGGACAAAGGCCTTTGACAAGGCATATTGTGCAGGCCATCCCGGGTTTGAGCCCGGTGACTTTGTCCTGCTGGCCGTCAGTGATAATGGTGCAGGAATGGATCGCTGGACCCTGGATAACCTGTTCGAACCCTTTTTCACCACCAAGGCGGCAGACAAAGGCACAGGATTAGGGCTTGCCACGGTTTACGGGATCGTCAAACAGAACAAAGGCTTTATCAATGTATACAGTGAGCCGGGCCATGGCTCCACCTTCAGGATCTATCTGCCCCGGCATGATGTTATGACGGAACAAGTCAGCAAAAAAGAGCCGCAGGCAGAACCTGATGCACACGGTACTGAAACCATTCTCCTTGTGGAAGACGAGACCGCCATCCTGGAACTGACCGCAGCCCTTCTCGAACAGCTCGGCTATATCGTTCTGCCGGCTGATACGCCTGATCAGGCCATTTGCCTGGCCCGGGAGCATACCGGCCGGATTCACCTGCTCATAACCGACGTGGTCATGCCCGGGATGAATGGCCGGGACCTGGCCCGGACCCTGACCTCTCTTTATCCGGACATGAAAAGCCTGTTCATATCCGGTTACACAGCCAATGTGATTGCCCACCACGGGGTTCTGGATGAAGGGGTGCAATTTCTTCAAAAGCCCTTTTCCATGAATGAAATTGCCGTCAAAGTACGCCTGGCACTGAATGAAAAAACAGAATAGTCCCTCTCATCAGGGCCCTGCCCTCCAGACCGCCTTTATCCTAAGACCCCAGAAGGACGGGTGATGCATTTTTTTCAGGGCCTTGATCACCCGGTCAAGTTCAGGGCCTGTCAAGGTCCTTTCCCCATAGGTTTCAAGGTGAAAGGCATGAACAATGGTAAAAATCTCATTTTCAAGGGGTAAAAATAAGGCCTGAAGCCGTTTTGCATATTCCCCCGGGGTTTCGGTTCTGCCCCGTTTCACCCCGCTTTTCCGGCCCCAGGCCATTAGCCTGGAAAACCCGGCTTGAGCCGTCTTAATCCGGCTGAAAAATATAAAAATGAATTTTCTGAAAAAATTCATCACTGCCCTTATAAATCCCTTGATCATGGACCACAGGGTGCGGGTATTCCCGGCAGCGGCAGGACCGGGTAAGGGCTTTTGCATGAGAAACCGGAACATCCGCAGGATCAGGGTTCCCAAAAGAACTACAGCCACGGCAACTATCACGGACAGAAAACCGTAAAAGACAAAATTAAAAAACCACCCAGCCTCGCCCGTCATCCCCATATTATAGGGGTCCTGGATGCCAGGGTCCTGGGAGACCGCCGTTCCCCCGCCCTTTGATTTCGGAACGGTCAGGATAAACCTGAGGATACTGATGAGATAAGGGCTTAAGGTGCCGGTTACCTCTTTTAACACCGTGTATCCGGAATCGGCCATGGATGTCATGACCGGCATCAGAACAAAAGCAAGGCCCATGCCGCACAAGAGAAACACCATGCAGAAACTGATCATCACTCCGGCCCCGCGAAATCCTTCCACATATTGTTTTTTCCGGGTGGTGAAACTATTGGAAAAAAATATGGCGGCCAGACCGGTAAAGAAAAACCCGGCCAGAAGATACAAAAGAAAAGCATCCGGCAACCGGATACCGGACTGGTAAAAGACCAGGAGTTTTATCAGAACAAGGGCAAAAAACAGGGCAAGGCCGAGATCAAAATAATTGCATACCATTTTATAGGACATCTGCCGGAAACAAAGTTTTGTTCCCTTGTACCAGAAGAGCCCGGTTATGGCTCCGGTTAAACCGGACCGGTACCATTCATAGACACCCGGACCGGGTGGGAAAAAACTTCCAGTGGCTGACCAGAGGGCCAGAGCCGTGACAAAAAAAAACATCACCGCGTGTCCCAAGACCACCCAGATCAAGCGAAGACTGTTTCTTTTAAAACCAGAGGCTGTTGCAAAGGAAAGAAAATATGCCATTAAAAAGGGGGCAACCGGGATTGCAAGGTCAGCCGTGGATTTCATGAGGAATCCGGCCCAGGCAAAGAGCCAGAAAAGCTCCATGGAAAAAAAGGAAACAAAGACTGCTTTATGGTGATTGTCCATCATGTTTACACGGCCTTTTACAGAAAAATGGATTCCACTGGCTGAACCGCACCCGGCATCCGCCTTTCAGTGTCTTCTCCCATATCCCTCATCTTTGAAACAAAATATTTCACCGGAATCCGTTTCGCAGCATAAAACTTCTTCATCTCAAGCATGGATGAATCCATGCTGTGGGAACCAAAGATGCAGTTGATGCCCCAGAGCACGCTGATATGCCGGGCAAAAACCTTTGCCAGTCTTTTTTGGGGCCTCATTTCCATCCTGGCCAGGGTTTCCAGTATCCGGGAAAGAGTTTCAACATTACAGCCCAGGGGAATGAATCCGGGTTTATCCCCTTTGATGACGGCATTGGTCATGAATCCCACGGCATAGCCCCTGTTTTCAAAATAAACCGCCATGGAAGCAACGGCTTCCAGCATTCTTTCAAAATCTTCTCCAGCCCCATGAGAAAAAAACAGGTCCACATCCACCACGATCAAAATTTTTTCCTGTACCGAAGGTTCGCACACTTTTTCCTTTAATTTTGCCTGCCGCGCACTGGCCTTCCAATGGATATGCCGGACCGGGGTAAAACTCTGGTAATCACGTGTTCCCAGGATATATACCGGGTCCGATACCGGGCTCCGGGCTCCGGGTACGCCGAAAAACCCGTGCTCTGGCAAAGAAAAAGAACGGACCGGAAATATCTTTGGAAAGACAATGATATCGGTTGCATCCTTTTTGACTCTCTCTCTTGGAAAAAACCGGAAAAGGTCAGACACCGTGATATGGACCCGGCCCATATTAAAACATCCCCTTTTCACAGCCATAAGATCAAAAACAAAACGCATTTCCTGGAACCACAATAAAAAACCGGTCTCAGGGGACCGGTTTTCAAAGACAAGACCGCTTCCATCATCTGCCACCTCTGCACAAATCCATACGGGCAGGACTTTGTTATTCTGTGTGAGGATTTCAACCCGGATGCGCTCACCCGGAAACACCCGTGTTTTGTCAGGCTCATATTCAAACTCCATTTTTGAAAATCCGTGGCGGCTCCAAAATTTTGTAAGCATCATAAGGCCGAGAACCATCAGAATCAAAACCGCCATCTGAACCTGGCGGGTGAGAAGGGAAATGAAAAGGAAGACCAAAGTGAGGACGACAATGGGGGGAGCGATGAAAATAGTGGTCAAATGGCCTGAAACCGGTTGATCTTTCATTATCAAGCTTATCCCGGAATACCGGCCGGTACCGGTGTCTGCTCAAGAATACCGGCAAGAACCTGTTCAGGTTTTTCACCTCTCATCCGCTCGTTTTCATTCAATACCAGGCGGTGGGCCAGGACCGGCTTGATGAGGGCCCTGATATCATCCGGAAGGGTAAACTCCCGGCCGTCCAGGGCAGCCAGGGCCTGGGCCGACCGCATCAGGGCCATGGACCCCCTGGGACTTGCCCCGTACCTGACCATTGGGTGGTGCCGGGTGGCCTGGACCAGGGTGGTGATATAGTCCCTTACCGGTTCGGAGACAATGATCTTTCTTCGTTCCTGCTGAAGCAGAAGAATCTGTTCCGGTGTAGCCACAGGACTGAGGGTTAAAAACGGGTCCTGAACCTGGAATCGTTTTAAAATATCCATTTCTTCCTGTTTGTCCGGATACCCGATATCGATCTTGAGCAAAAACCGGTCCAGTTGGGCTTCGGGTAAAGGGAAAGTGCCTTCCAGCTCCACCGGGTTCTGGGTGGCTATGACAAAAAACGGGTTCGGCAGCGGATAAGTCCTGCCATCCACCGTCACCTGGCGTTCTTCCATGCTTTCAAGAAGGCTGGACTGGGTCCTCGGTACGGTCCGGTTGATTTCATCGGCCAGGAGGATATTGGCCATGACCGGTCCTTCCTGGAATTTAAACCGGCCTTCATTCTGGTGATAGATATTAAATCCCGTAATATCCGACGGCAAGAGATCCGGTGTAAACTGAATCCGTTTGTACGTCCCGCCCATGGAGGCGGCCAGGGATCTTGCCATCAGGGTTTTGCCCACCCCGGGCACATCTTCCAGAAGCACATGGCCATCGGCCAGAAGAGCCACCAGCATGAGCTTTAAAGGATTCTTCTTGCCCACGATCACTTTGGATATATTATCCATTATGTTAACACAGATGCTGAAATCCATGGATCATTCCTTCCGGTTTTCAAGAATTTTCAGGACCTTTTGGCACTGTTTCCGGGCCCTTGAATTCATTTCTTCGGCCAATGTCAGAGTGCGGGTCCGGTATTTTTCATCCGTGATGCCGGCCATGTTGATACAGACATTTTTATAAGCCCCCCAGATACCTGTTTCCAGGGCCTTTGCTCCGACTTGGATGTCGGATTTGGAGGCAATATTGGCATATCCGGCGGTTTCGATCATGGCATCCCAGGCTGCATCAGCCAGGGTCATGGTGGCAAGCGGCACCTCAATGGCCTTTTTCAATCCTTCTTGTAATTTTTCCTGTTTTTCGTTTTTTTCTTCTTCCGTATCCTCAGGCAGGTGCAGGGCGTCCACATAATCCTTAAAGGCATCGGTATCTGCGTCGATCATGGGGATCAGGGCACGGGAAGCTTCATGAAGGGGAGGAATGATCTTTCTCATTTTTGCATCCAGGGCTTCAAATTTGCGGACCCCCAGGGTCAGTTTGGCAGCCATGGAGCCGAGACCAGCACCCATGGCAGCCATTGCCGCAGACACAGATCCGCCGCCGGGAGCTGTGCTTCTTGACGCCACTTCATCTATGAATGCCCTGACGGTAAGGCTGGCCAGGGGTTCATTTTTTTCTTCAGCAATGATGTATTCAATGATCTTTTCCCCTGGATGAAAGGGAGCCACTGAATTCAGCCCCAGGCGGTCGATAACCAGCCTGACCTTCTGGTCTTCATCCAGGATGAACAGGTTCTCTTTTTCAATATAATAGTCGGCAGCCATGAGCATGGCTTTAAGGGGGATGACCCCCACGATTTCAGATCCTGCCGGGGCCACATTCAGTTTTTTGGCTTCTCTTTTGACTTCCTCATACAGCACATGGGGAGCGGTAACCTCGTAATTGGTCAGATTGACGGTTACCTGGGAAAGATTGTAATCCTTTACATACCATCCCATGCCCTTGACTTCCTTCAGTCTTCCGGGCTCACCCGGTCCGCGGCCGGCTTCCCTCAGATTCAGGGCGATCCTGTGGGCCTGGCTGGAGGTGGACAAAAGGTTCACATTATAGGCGATGAGAAAGAATCTGCCGCCGGTAACGGTTGCACCCCATTCCGGGATAAATGCGGCCGGGCCGAAATCCGGTTTCCATTCTTTTCTGGCGATCTTCTGTTTTAATCCCTCATACTGCCCTTCCCGGATCTGGGGCAGGGTTTTGCGGTATTCAAGGGTTGCAGATGCTTCATACAGATAAACAGGAATGCCCAGTTCTTCAGCAGCCCGGCGGCCAAATGTCTTTGATATTTCCACGCAGTCTTCCATGGTGGCCCCGGCCACGGGGATAAAAGGACAGACATCCAGGGCTCCCATGCGGTGGTGTTCACCCGTATGGGTTCTCATATCGATTTTCTGCCGGGCGACACGGGCCGCAGCAAGGGCCCCTTCCACCACTGATTCCGGGTCTCCCACAAAGGTATAGACCGTCCGGTTGGTGGACTGGCCCGGGTCCACATCCAGAAGGCGGCAGCCTTTGGTATTCCGGATGGCGTTGCTGATGGCCTCGATGGTTTCCTTGTTCCTGCCCTCGCTGAAATTGGGCACACACTCCACTATTTTTCTCATACGGGTTTCCTTTCCTTTAAAAAAAAATAAACCATTCCCAAGTTTTTTTCCTTTTACCACAGGGCAAACAACTTGTATATACAGGTTTTATTTTTTTCGGCCGGATCAGCAGATTTTCAAAAAAGGCTGTTTGCCAAAAGCCGATATAACCGTTTACCCAATCAGGGCCTGACTGGATTCAATACCAGTCCTGGGAGCCATAATATCATTCCGGGCATCTACCATAGCTGAAAGAGGATTCAACCCGTCCGCTTCAATTCCTGTTTTACGGCCCGGCCCAGATTGACAAAATTATAGGGTTTTCTCAAATAGGAGCCCGCACCCAAAACCTGGGCCTTTTTAACCCTTTCGGATTCTGAAAACCCGCTGACAATCACGGCCGGTTGCTTCGGGTTGATCTCAAGCACTTTCATATAGGTTTCAAGACCGTCCATGCCCGGTTCCATGATCATATCCAGGACCAGAAGATCGGTTGCCTTACATTTAAGATGTTCGATAGCCTGTTCCCCGCTTTCCGAGGTGTACACCCGGTAATTAAGTTTTCTCAGATAATTGGAGGCAATCTCGCGCTGTTCAGGGATATCATCAATGATCAGAATGGACTGTCCCTGGCCCATGAGGTCTTCATCCAGGACATCATTCCCGGCTTTTTCAATCCCTTGCCGGCAGGCCGGGAAATAAATCTGGATAACGGTTCCTCTGCCGGGTTTGCTTGAAATCACAATATACCCGTTATGATCCCGGACTGTTCCCCAGACCACTGACATGCCAAGCCCGGTGCCGCTTTTACCCATTTTTTTCTTTGTGTAAAACGGCTCGAAAATTTTTTCAATATCTTCTTTAGCTATTCCTATCCCATTGTCTGAAATCGAGAGAACTGCATAATCCCCTTCATTAATTGAATCATATCCTTCCAGGGGTTTATCCATATATTGAGCCCGGGTACTGATCAACACCTCCCCTTCACCCGGAATTGCCTCTACGGCGTTATTGGTCAGGTTCATAAGGGTTTGCATCAGGTGGACAGAAGACCCTTCAATAAACAGGAATTGAGTACCCGTCCGTTTTCTGATCTTCACCTGTGGATGCTCTGTTTTCAGCGCCAATGATTCCGGTGATTGAAGGTATTCATTGATAATCATATTCAGATCCAGCTTTTCTTTTTTCGTAACCCCCCGCCGCGCCAGGGTCAAAAGATCCTGGACAATGGCGGCAGCCCTTTCTCCCGATGCCTGTATGGTTTTCAGCGGGCGCATTAGTTTGCTGTCTTTGGGCAGGTCCATCATGATGAGATAAGGGTAATTGATAATGCTTGAGAGGATGTTGTTCAGATCATGGGCAACGCCGCCGGCCAGCCGGCCGATGGCTTCCATCTTCCGGGCCTGGGCCAGCTGTTTCTCGAGGCGGAGTCTTTCATCGGCATCTTTAAGCTGTTGAGTAATCTCCTGATAAAAACAAAGAATGCCGACCACATTTCCGGCATTATCATGAAGAGGCAGTTTATTGGTATCCAAGCAGCATTTTTCACCTTTGGAATTGGTCTGTACCTGGCGGATATGCAATTCCGGCTGATTATTTTCCATGACCCGCCGGTCCTGGCTTCTGAAAAGCTCTGCTTCCTTCCGGCTCCAGGAAAGATCGAAATCACTCAACCCCTTGATGTCTTCAGGCCTCAGCGCCCCTGCATCTTCTGCAAATTTCCTGTTACAGCCAAGATAATTACTGTTTTTGTCTTTCCAGAAAACCGCATGGGGGATGGCATCAATGACAAGCTGGCGCATTTTTTTAGATTCCCGGAGTTTCTGAATGACCTGTTGTTTTTCAATATCTTCCGTTTCCAGCCGGGCCGCATATTTTTTCTGGATCAGGGTATAGCTTTTCTGGGATCGGACAAGGGTGATCAGGATCGTCCGGACAGCCACGATACCGCAGAGAAGGCTGTTTTTTGTCACGATGATATGATCATAAAGTTTTGAATTTTCCCGGTTCATGGCTTTTTGTGCCGCTTCCTCGATGGTCTGCCCGGCATCAATAATCAAAGGCTCTGTGTCCATGATCTGTTCAACCGGTTTATGGTAAAACAGGGAGAATCCGTATTGATGACTGAGTCTGTCGTTTAATTGAATGTTCATGACAAGGCCTTTAATGGCCTCATCCTTTGTCACGACCACGGCTCCGACCTCCTTTTTGCCGTCAAACAATTCTTTAATGCGGCAGACAGGCTCCTCAGGAGTTACCGTATATGCTTTTTCACAGATTGATGCGACATAGCTCAATACGTCTTTCATTGTATTTTTCCTATTATGATTAAATGTCTATTGGGCAAATGCTTTT
>MGTJ01000024.1 GCA_001799395.1 Desulfobacterales bacterium RIFOXYA12_FULL_46_15
TTTTTTTTAAATTCACAGATATCCCGACAACGGTTCTGGCGGTTAAAGATCGGGTAACCGGGCATAATCCCCTGGCACCCGTTT
Source organism: Desulfobacterales bacterium RIFOXYA12_FULL_46_15 (assembly GCA_001799395.1). Classification (GTDB taxonomy): domain Bacteria; phylum Desulfobacterota; class Desulfobacteria; order Desulfobacterales; family Desulfobacteraceae; genus Desulfobacula. The sequence goes on from MGTJ01000024.1 coordinate 85, forward strand.
ACCAGGCTGACAGCTATTACAAAAAGATCCGGAACCCGGATATCAAGTCCTGAAACGGTTCAGGCAGGGCTCTGTGTTTAATAAAACCGTGCTGATAAACTCTTATGCTGGATTATAAACTTTTAGAAGCACTGGCCGGTGTGATCCATGAAAAAGGGTTTGACAAGGCATCACAAAAGCTGAATATCACCCAGTCTGCCGTATCCCAGCGGATAAAGCAATTGGAGGACCAGGTGGGACAGGTGCTCGTGACCCGGACGGTTCCGCCAAAGGCAACCCGGGATGGGAAACGGCTGATCAAGCATTATATGCAGGTCAAAATCCTTGAAGCCGATCTTGAAAGAACCATGGGAAAAGATAAGGGAAACGGTTTCCAGGTGTTTCCCCTGGGCATCAATGCAGACAGTCTGGCCACCTGGTTTTTTCCGGCTGTCGGAAATTTTCTGAAAGAACACCGCATTCTTCTGGATTTAAAGGTGGATGACCAGGATGAAACTCATAAACTCCTCAGAAACGGAGAGGTTTTTGGTTGTATCAGTTCTGAAAAAACACCGGTCCCGGGGTGCAGTGTGATGCTCATCGGCACCATGACTTACAGGCTTTTGGCCGCAAAGGAGTTTATCAATACCTATTTCAGCAAAGGTCTGGATGAGAAAAGCACAGAAGCTGCGCCTGCCGTAATCTTCAACCGGAAGGACGATCTCCAGGGTTTGTTTTTCCGGGAATATTTTCAAAAATCCATAAAAAATATTCCCGTTCACTATGTTCCTTCTTCAGAAAAATTTTTTCAAATGGTTACGGACGGGTTTGCTTACGGTATGATTCCCGACCTCCAGGGACTTGACCTGATCCGGTCCGGCCAGCTCATGGAACCGGCCCCGTCCTGCCCGGTCAAAGTCAAACTTTACTGGCATTGCTGGAATCTTAAATCAAAATTCCTGAAAGAGTTTTCAAGAGCAATTGTTAAAAATGCCGTGATCTGCTAAACAAAGGCTATGAACCTCAAATTAAAAGATATCATTGATCTGGATTATCTGATGGATCAGGATGAGGCCCTGTCATCAAAAGCCGATATCAGACTGAGAAAAAACAAAGACAAAAAGATATTTGAACAGATCAGGAAAATCTGCAAGACGGATAAGGCGCTTGTATTGGCATGGCTCGAAGCAAGAAGGCGGGAGGGTTCCGTTGAAAAAGAGGAAAAAGGAATGCGCCTCCTGCCGGGGACGGTTTTCTATTCAATCTATTCAATCATGATGTGGGGTTTGATTCTCCTGGGCAGCATCACAGGCTTGTCGCTTTCCTGGTCATTTCTTGCCTACCACGGCACAAGGCCTGTCAATGTAGCGCTTTTTATTGTTCTGTTTATCGTGCTTCAGGTTGTCCTGGTCCTCGTTACAATTTTTTTTCTTATCCTCAGGCACATGGGGATAAGGTCCGGGAAAGGCTGGTTTCAAAATTCCATCATTCATACCCTTCTGTTTTCCCTTTTTTTTCATATACTGCCGGAGCTGGTGAAAAAAACAGACGTATGGATATTTAAAGGAGGCTCAGATACCCTGGAATATACATCCTCACTCATCAGGATGAAAACCCGGGAATACCGGGAATTTTTTTTCTGGCCGTTTTTTATCCTGGTTGCGGTTTTTTCCTTTTGTTTTACAACCAGTACCCTTGGCGGAACTTTTTTCCGGATTATCGTCAGCGATATGGCATTCGGGTGGCAGTCCACCCTCATGACCAACAGCGAAAGAATCCATGACCTCGTAACCTGGATGGCCCTGCCATGGTCCTGGTTTATGCCGGAAACCCTTGCCCACCCAACACTTGCCCAGGTTGAAGGGTCCAGGATCATCCTGAAGGACGGGATTTCGGTTCTCGCAACCCGGGATCTGGTTTCCTGGTGGCCGTTTCTGTGCCTGGGTATTTTTTTTTATGCTGTTCTGCCCAGGGGAATTCTGATGATTATCGGCATTCTTGCACAGAACCATGCTCTTGGCCGGTTTGATTTTGACCGGCCGGTTTTCAGACCGTTAATCATCCGGATCCAGTCACCGGTTCAGGATGCTGATACAGATCCTTCCTTTGTGAAAACAGGTTTGCCGGGCGGGGATTCAAGCCCGGACATCGGGCTCATGGTGTCTCCGGCGGATCATGATCTGCCAGGAAAGCCTCAAAACCTTGTTATCAGCGCCCACAAAGCCCTGGTCCTTGCTCCCAGGGCGATCTATTCAGATGCGGCAGGGCAAAAAATCAGCCACTATATTCATACCCGTCTTTTTTTTGATGTCAAAGAAATTATTAAGATCAGCTTAGACCCGGAGCAGGATGTGGATATTTTCAACAGGATCAAAAACAGTGGTGCAGATCAGGTTGTTCTGGTTCATGAAGCCTGGCAGCCACCTATCAGGGGCCTTCTGTATTATTTTAAACAGTTGAAATCCGTGATGCCCGGAAAAATGCTTTTATGGATATTGCTCACCGGGGATGCCGGTTCCAAAAACCTTTTTATGGATGAAACAGATGGGAATTTTGAAATCTGGAAAAAGGCTGTGTTCAGGCTTGAAGATACGGGTATAAAACTCATGAGGCTGATATAAATGAAAAATCATCCACAACCCGGAATTGTGCCTGAATTTGCCGTGCTGGGCCATCCCAATGAAGGCAAATCATCCGTGGTGTCCACCCTGACCGAGGACGATACCATCAGGGTCAGCCGGCTCCCCGGGGAAACCACCCGGTCGACGGCATATACCGTTAAAATGGATGGGAAAGACATTATCCGGTTTGTGGATACACCCGGATTCCAGGTCCCGAAACAAACCCTTGCCTGGTTCAGGAAATTTGAGGGAAACCCGGAACGTATTGCAGACGCCTTTATCGAAACTTTTAAGGATGACCCGTTTTATAGAGACGACTGTGAACTCTTAAAACCGGTGACCAAAGGCGCAGGAATCATTTATGTGGTGGACGGGGCCCGCCCGGTCCGGGATGACGATCTGGCGGAGATGGAGATTTTGAGGCTGACCGGCCGCCCCAGGATGGCCGTCATCAATTCCAAGACCGATGAAAAAGATTATACCCAGGACTGGAAAAATGAATTCCGGAGACATTTTAATGCCGTTCGTGTTTTTAATTCAAACACCGCAAATTTCATGGAGCGCATTAAAATGCTGGAAAGCCTTAAGGCCATTGATCAGGAATGGGAACAAAGCCTTTTTGAAGTCATCACAGCCTTTCAAAAAGACCGGGAAAAAAGGAATCTCCTGGCCTGTGCGGCCATCTGCCGAGCCATTGAACAGAGTCTGTCTTTTGCCGTTTCCGAACCTGTTGCAAAAGATGGTGATCCTGATACCCTTAAGGAAATGCTCAACGGAAAATACCAGGCCCGGATCAAGGAATTTGAAACCAGGATGTTTCAAAAATTGAGATCCCTGTTTAAACACCATTTGTTTGAATACCATTTGCCCGAGTATTCGGTTCTCAACCATGACCTGTTTTCAAAACAGACCTGGGAACTTCTAGGTCTGACAAAAGAACAACTGATGACGGCCGGGGCCATTGTGGGCGGCACGGTCGGGGTTATGATTGATGCAGCCGCTGCTGGCCATACATTTGGAATTTTTACCGCCATAGGCGGGGCTTTGGGTGCGGGTTCAGCCCTGTTTGGCGGAAGAAAAACGGCGAAAAACAAACCCGGCGGTATCCGGCTGGGCGGTGACACGCTCCGGCTCGGGCCTGCCAGGAACATCCAGTTCCTTTATATCCTGGTGGACCGGGCCCTGATATATTATTCCCATATCATTAACCGGCCCCACGGCAAAAGGGATATGACAGAGAGGAAAGAGAAAAAGGACACGCCTAAAAATGGATTTTCCACAGAATTCACCTTCAGCCGGAAAATGATCTGTTCAAAATTTTTCAAGACCGTTACAGGCCGTTCCCTGATCCCAGATAAAAAAGCTGTAGCGGAATTTGAAGAATTCATCAAAGCGCTTCTGGAAGACCTCTCCGGGAAATAGAGGGTATTAATCTTAAAACTTTATAAAAAAACTTGTGCCGGAATAAAGAATTCGCTTATACTGACGCCTTGAATTTATTCATGGGTCAACTAACCTTCAAAAGGAATGCAATCCTATGCTTTCAAATCTCTTCAATCCGATCCGGATCGGGAATATGATTTCAAAAAACAGGCTTCTGATGTCTGCCATGAGCATCAATTTCGGTGTGGACGAAAACTGCTGTGTCACAGACCAGCTTGTGGAATATTTTGTTGAGCGGGCAAAAGGCGGGGTGGGAATGATGCTGGTGGGCGGCGGAAGTGTCCACCCCGGCGGCCAGGAGCTGCCGGATCTGCCCCAGATGTATAATGATGAGTGTATCCCGGCCTTAAAGAATATGGTCCGGCGGGTCAAAGTGTACAATACCCTGTTCGGGGTTCAGCTCATGCATGGCGGCCGCCAGTCTTATCTGCCGAATAAAGTCGCTCCTTCGGCCATCCCGGCACCGGCTGTGGTAAAGGGGGAAGTCCGGGCCCTTGAAATCGAAGAAATAAAGGAGTTGGTTTCCTGTTTCGGGGATTCAGCCGGGCGATGCCGAAAAGCCGGGTTTGATTTTGTTGAACTGCACGGGGCTCACGGATATCTGATCAACCAGTTTCTTGCGCCCAACGCCAACATCCGGACAGATGAATATGGCGGGTCGTTTGAAAACCGGTCCAGGTTTTTGTTTGAAATCATTGAAAATATCCAGGCAAAAACAGGAAAAGACTTTCCCATCGGCATCCGCATCAATGGTAACGATTATATTGAAAACGGCTGGGAACTTAAAGACACGGTAAGGCTTGCACCTCTGCTGGAAAAGGCGGGCATTGCCTATCTCCATGTATCCGGCGGGGTGTATGGGTCCACTGAACTGACCATCCCCTCCATGTATACCCCCCACGGGTGTTTTGTCCACCTGGCAAAAGAAGTCAAAAAACATGTCCGCATTCCCGTAATCACCGTGGGCCGGATCAAATACCCGGAACATGCCGAAGAGATCATCCGGGAAGGCAAGGCCGATATGGTGGCCTTTGGACGGTCTTTCCTGGCTGATCCCTATTATTCTGAAAAAGCAAGAAAAGGTGAATTCGATAAGATCCGTCCCTGCATCGGGTGCTGTCTCGGGTGCATCCATGCCGTACTGGCCAAGGAACCGGGGTCTTGTGTGGTCAATCCGGGTGTGGGAAGAGAATATAAGCTCAAGGATCAAAAACAGCCTTCCCAATCGCAAACTATTCTCATCGCAGGGGCAGGCCCTGCAGGACTTGCGGCTGCAAGGCAATTCATACTTCAGGGGCATCGGGTGAGGGTCTGTGAAAAAAAAGATGCCCCTGGCGGGCTTTTGTCCCTGGCTGCCAAAGCACCGGGTCGCAGCGAACTGAACGATATCCTGAATTTTTTCAGAAAAGAGCTGGATTCCCTGGGTGTTGAAATTCGTTATAACACAGGGCTTTCCCTGGATCTGATCCATGAAATCCAACCGGATCATGTGATTCTTGCCACCGGTTCAATGCCGGATATGCCCGTGATTAAGGGGCTTTTCCAGACAAAAATGAATCTTGTCACCAATGTGGATGTGATGAGTGAAAAAGAAAAGGCCGGTAAAGCCGTTATTGTGCTGGGCGGCGGCATGACAGGACTCATCACGGCAGATTTTCTGGCAGACCAGGGTAAAAAGGTAGTAGTGCTGAACCGGAAAAAAAGCTTTGCCGAAGAAATGTCCAGCAATGACCGGTATTATTTAAGGGAACGCCTTAAAAAGGAAAAGGTCATCCTGTATAAAAACGTATCCGTCCGGCAGTTTACCGATGACGGCGCAGTATTTAAAGCCAATGGCGAAGAGATAACCCTGACCGGATTTGATACTGTTGTGATTTCGGAAAAGCAGAGCCCCATCAGGGATGCAAAAGACCTTGAAAAAAAGACCAGGGCAAAATTCCATCTTATCGGGGATGCCAAGTCGCCGAGGCATCTCATGTATTGCATCAGCGAAGCCGAGGAAATCGCCGGATCCATTTAATATTCAAGTTTGATGAAAAAAGGAAAAAAGATCTATGAAAGATATTTATGAGAATGCAAAAAGATTAATGAAAGGATATTGCCGGGTCTGCAGGGAATGTGACGGCGTTGCCTGTGCCGGCGAGGTTCCGGGTATGGGCGGGCTTGGAACGGCATCTTCATTTATGGCCAATATAAAGGCCTTAAAAAAGATTCAATTCAATATGCGGCTGATCCATGATGTGACTGATCCTGTCACATCTGTTTCCATCCTGGGGAAACAACTTTCCATGCCGGTTATCGCCGCTCCCATCGGCGGCGTCTCCTTTAATATGGGCGGGCTCATTTCCGAGGAAGACTATATCCGGTCCATTATCTTTGGGTGCCGGGAAAAAGGGATTATCGGATGTACGGGAGACGGGGTTCCGGATTTTATCCATGAAACCGGTCTTAGTGTGGTCAAGGCTGCAAAAGGCCACGGGATTCCTTTTATCAAACCCTGGGCCGATAAGGAACTGTTTGAAAAATTTGAAAAGGTAAGGCAGAGCAAGGCTGATATCATGGGCATGGATATTGATGCGGCAGGGCTTATTACCTTAAAGAAGATGGGACGGCCGGTCACGCCTAAAACCGTTGAAAAGCTCACACAGATTGTTAAACAGGCATCTCAAAAATTTATCTTAAAAGGGGTGATGACGGTGGAGGATGCAAAATTTGCCGTTGAAGCCGGTGCAGATGCCATTGTGGTATCCAATCATGGCGGGCGGGTCCTGGACTATACCCCGGGGGCGGCCACTGTTCTGCCGGCTATCAGCGCAGCAGTCAAAGGAAAAATCACCATCCTTGCCGACGGGGGGGTCAGAACCGGCGGGGATGTATTAAAACTCTTGGCACTTGGTGCAGATGCTGTTATGATAGGGCGTCCTTTCAGTGTAGCTGCGGTAGGCGGTCTTCAAAACGGCGTGGAACTCTATATCGATAAGATCAGGACGGAACTTGAACAGGCCATGGTATTAACCGGTGTGCCATCTGTGGATGAGGTTTCCGGAACAATCCTTCACAAGTTCCAATAAAATAATCAACCGGTTTTTCTGGAAATAGGTTATGGATCTAAAACCCACATATGAAGAACTTGAATTTCATATTCAGGAATTGAAAAATGAGCTTTCAAGGGTAAAAGCTTCGGAAGAGAGACTGAGACTTGCAATTGACGCCGTCAATGACGGTGTTTTTGATTTTGATCTGAAAAGGGATGAAGTCTATTTCAGTCCCCGGTATTATACCATGCTGGGGTATGACCCCTATGAAATGCCGGCTAACCGGGAAACCTGGAAAAGCCTGCTTCATCCGGATGAAAGGGAAAGAGTGGTTTCTTTTGTGGATGACCAGATCCGCAAGCGAAAAGCATGGTCCCTGGAATTCCGGTTAAGGACAAAGGATGGAAAATACAGATGGGTTCATGCCCGCGGCAGGGTTTCGGAATGGGATGAAGACGGGAACCCGGTTCGTCGTACAGGAACCCATAAGGATATAACCGAGCAAAAAGAAGCTGAATTTGAAAGAGAAGAACTCATAAAAGAACTCAATAAAGCCTTAAAAGATGTAAAAACCCTTGGGGGACTTATTCCTATCTGTTCAAGCTGTAAAAAAATAAGGGATGACAAGGGATACTGGAACCAGTTGGAAAGCTATTTTGAACGTCATTCCACAGCCTTGTTCAGCCATAGTCTCTGCCCCCACTGCATGGATGAGATTTATGGAAAAGATGACTGGTATATTGAACTCAAGGAAAAAAAAGGCAAGGGGTGATTTCCCTTTTATATGAAAATCGATCTTCACTGTCATACAAAATATTCCCTGGATAATGCCTTTGAACCGGATAAACTGATCCGGGAAGCTATTGAAAAAGGGCTTGACGGTATCTGTATCACGGATCATTTCAGCGTTGAAGCATCAAAGCCGGTCGAAAAGATCAAAATCCCCCGGGGTTTTTATGTCTTCCGGGGGGTTGAAATTTCCACAACCCTCGGCCATATGCTGGCTTTTGGGCTTTTTGATGATTCCTGGAACACCTGGGGGCAGTTTTTTCAGCTTGATACAAGGCAGGTTGTGGCTTCGGTCAGAAGACACGGCGGCATCTGTGTTCCTGCCCACCCTTTCAGGCCTGTGGAGTCCATGGCGGATTTTGCCTTTGACAAATCCCTTTTTGATGCTGTTGAAGCCATGAACGGCGGCAATCTGCCGGAATGGAATGAGAAAGCCCAAAAAATGGCCGGGACCGTCCAAATACCACAGACCGGCGGCAGCGATTGTCATGGCCCCGGTAAAGTCGGCCGGGCCTATACCGTATTTGATAACCCGATCACAACCATGGCCGGCCTGGTCGAAGAGATCCGGCAGGGCCGGTGCAGGCCCGGGAAACCCTGATATCCTTCTACCTGAACGAATCGGCAGTCTCCTTCAGTTTTAAAATTCCCCATTCAATACTTTCAGGATCTAAGGCCGGAAAGGTCAGGCGGATGAAAAGCCCTTTTTTTTGCTTATCATCCCTGACGTCCTGCGCGACCGCATCCCAGGCCGGGGCAATGCTGACCCCGTTTTTGCGGGCGGATTCAATAAAGGCGGCTTCATTTTCCTTTGAAACATTGGGGAAGGTGAGCGCGGCAAAAAATCCACCAGTCACTGCACTGGAAAAGTCACTTGGGAAATGGGCCCTGAGCGCATGATTCAATGCATCCATCCTTGGCCGGTACAACCGTATTAGATACTGAAGATATTCATCATACTGCCCGGACTGGATAAAATCCGCAATAAAACCCTGGGTCGGCAGGTTGGGGTTGATTCTTGTATTGGCGATCACCTGTGTGAAATGATTCACATAGTCTTGGGGGACAATAATATAGCCGCATTTGGTTCCGGGCGTGATGGTCTTTGTAAATGAGCTTGCAATCACCGGCCCCCAGTCTGAAATCTCAACCGTGTCATTGGCTTTTCCGTCATAACGAAGGCTCTGATAGCATATATCCCAGATGCAGAACATATTATTTTTCTTGCAGATACGTTCCACTGCCTTTCGATTGTCCCTGGAATAGGTTATCCCGGTGGGGTTCTGGTGAAACGGAATCCCGTAAAAAGCCTTTGGTTTCATTTTTTCGACCGCATCTTTAAACCGGTCAAGGTCAACACCGCCCGGGATCAGCGGAACACCGGCAAGCTTGTGCCCATAGCGAACGGCATCAAGAAGAACCCGGTCATAGGAGGCTTCTTCCACCAGGATCAGGCTTTGTTTTGGAAGGGATTTAAAAAACAGGGAAATGACTTCAAGCCCGCCGTTGCCGGCCACTACCCGGTTTGCATCCACGCCGTGGAGATTGCCGAGGACCTCCCGCAAAGGCTTAAATCCGGTAAAATGCCCATATTGAAGCACGTCTGCCCCATATTTGCGCACAGCAGTTTCATAGCCTTTTGAAACAGCCGGCAAAATCTTTTCCAAAGCTTCATGGGCCGGAACACCCCGAAGAAAATTTACAGATTTTTTTTCCATTTCGATATCCTTATTGCTTCACGTGAATCCGCCTCCCGGAACGTAACACCGGGAGTGGATATGAACAGTTGAATGATAGCGTCATAGTCATCCATTGTAAGTTCGCGTATCATATCAGAGAAGCTTCACCAGGCGATCAAAGCTTTTTTTTGCATCCGGGGAGAACTCATGGAATTTGAGCAGTTTTTCACAAGGCTGTTCATTACAAACTGTACAATGATGAACGGATTTTTCCATGGCGCATTTTCTGATCTCACAAGAACGGCAATATGATATAAGCTTGTCCCCTGCTGAGAGACACCCGTCACAGTTGATTTCATTCGGTTTTAAATTCAACCCGAATTTTTCCGAATAAAGTGCGGCTGTCTTTTCCCTGGCAGCATCATCATCATTCCGAGTGGCCAGGAATGTCGGACAAGTTGAACACACAAGGCCGCAATAGGCGATCATCTGTTTCATAATGTGATTTCTCCTTATAATATATTGTGATTACGGTTTTGTTTTATAGATATTATAGGGGAATTATACTCTGATATCCATTCTAAGATTGACTTCTCACGGGCATCAGAAATTTTATAACCCTGCCTTTTATTATCAGGACTATTCCTCCTGATAAGGTGAAAAAAAGATTAATGCCGGGCAGGGTTCCCATGAATAAAGTTTTTATCCTATGGAGAAGGAAGAAGTCAAGGTAAGAAAAATTCTGCGGCTCGCTGCATTGCCGGGTTAGAAGTATTTTAACTATTTAATGGATAAATGGAATAGCTTAAGCAATGCTTTTAAAACATTCTAATGTTATTTCTCTAACACAAGTATTCGGTGCTAATTCAAGAACCCATGCAATTGTTTTCATAATATCCTCGGGTTGAATCATTTCTTCATCAAGCAAAGGCGCTTTCGCTTGTTTTGATAGATCTGTATTTACCCAACCAGGGCAAATTGCAGTTACTGAAATTCCTTCTTTCGAAAGTTCACGGTACAACGACTCGCTGAATCCTAATAAACCGAACTTTGTTGCAACATACGCACCCTCACCCTCGAAGCCAATTTTTCCAGCTCTAGAAACAATATTAAAAATGTGTCCTTTTCCGGCTTTTTTCATCAGTGGAACAACTTCTTTCATTAAGTAAAATGGCGATACCAAATTGGTCTTGATCATATTTTCAAAATCATAATCTGAAATGTTCAATGTTCCCGGTTTTAAAAACCCTGCACAATTAATCAGCAGATCAATTCTCCCAAATTGATTTTGAATTTCATCTATTAATTGTCGAATTTTCTCCTTGTCTGTTACATCCATTGGGTAAACAAGTGGTTCAATCGTAACATCTTTAATACTATTTTTGTTTATCTCATTAACTACAGTTTGTAATGTTGATTCTGTCCTTGAGATTAACACGGTTTGGTATCCGGCTTGTGTCAAACCAAGTGCACAAGATTTGCCAATACCTCGACTGGCCCCGGTGATTATAGCGACAGGATATTGTTTCATGCTTTTCTCCTAAGATCTCCTGAAATTGATATTTCCCGGATATCTATAGAAAATATTACCGGGAAAATCAATCGGGAAAAACTCCTTGTTTCGGATTTTTTATTCTATTTCAAAGGCGCGTTCACCATGGAGGGCATTGTCAAGCCCGGCCAATTCATCGTCTTTTTCGACGCGGATGCCGCCTGTGATGAATTTGGTAACAAAGACCAGGATAAGAGTTCCGGTTGCGCTGAAGGCAATGGTGCCGATGATGGATAAAAGCTGAGTCCAGACCTGTCCGGGGTTACCGTAAAACAGGCCTGCTGCACCTTCGGTTACCGAAGGCGAAGCAAAAAGCCCAGTGGCAATTGCTCCCCACATACCGCACAGGCCATGGATACCAAAAGCATCAAGTGAATCATCATATCCTATCTTGCGTTTGATCACTGCAACTCCGAAAAAACCGATGATACCGGAAATGGCGCCAATTACCAGCGCGCCGGGTAAAGTGACAAATCCTGCGGCCGGGGTGATGCCCACAAGCCCGGCAATAGTCCCGGATGCAAGTCCGAGAAGGGTGGGTTTTTTACTGTATTTCCATTCAACGAAAAGCCAGGCAAGGCCGCTGACAGCCGCAGCCGTGTTTGTGACCATAAAGGCGGAAGCAGCAAGGCCGTTTGCAGCCAGCGCGCTTCCGGCATTGAACCCGAACCACCCGAACCATAAAAGCCCTGCCCCCAATGCTGTAAATGCAACACTGGACGGAATCATGGGTTCTTTCCCATAACCCTGGCGTTTTCCAAGAATCAGGGTCAGGACAAGACCGCTGATACCGGCATTAATATGGACCACATTTCCGCCTGCAAAATCAAGGGCCCCGATTTTAGACATCCAGCCGCCACCCCAGGCCCAGTTGCATACCGGGGCATAGACAAAGGTCACCCAGAGAATGGTGAATACGATCCATGAGGAAAACTTCATCCGGTCCACTACTGCCCCGAGGATAAGGGCCACGCTGATGCAGGCAAAGGTCATCTGGAACAGGACGAAAATATGGGTGGGGATGGTCCCGGTCACGGAGTTGATATCAATGCCGTTCAAGAATAATTGGCTTAAATTTCCGATGAGAAGGCTTTCACTTTCTCCAAAGGCCAGGGAATATCCCCAGCCTACCCAGACAATGCTGGCCAGGCAATAGGCTACCAGTGTCATGGCAAAGGTGTTCAATATGTTTTTATACCGGGACATGCCCCCATAGAACAGGGCCAGACCCGCCGGGGTCATCATCATGACAAGGGCCGTCGATATGGTAACCCAGGCCGTGTCCCCGGTATCAATGGTTCCATCTGCTGCAAATGCACAGGCAGTGGTTGAGAATATGCAGGTAAGCAGAAAAACTAATTTTTTGATCAGCATGGTCAAGATCCTTTGCTATTTAAAAGGTTTATATGTGCCCATGATTTTAGCAAAGCGCATGCCAGTTGGATTGTATTTGGGTATTTATTTATAACACACTAAAAATACAGTAAGATTTTATGAAATACAGAAATTATATCTGCAATTTTTAAACAAATATTTCTTTAAATTTCATTTTTGTAATTTAAATATAGATTATTGGAGACAAAAACGTGATAAAAGAATTGGATTCAATATCACTTCCTATATGTTGAGTTGAAGAACCTGTTATGAAAAGCCCTTTGCCAGGAATAACAATTTTGTAGAAAAAAAAGACGGAATTAAATACCGATGGCGTTTTTACCCTTGGTTTTGACTTCAAACATCAGGGCATCAGCTTTGGCCAGGAGCTTTGGCAGATCCAGGGCATCTTCCGGAAAAGTGGATATGCCAAAGCTGGCCTTGAGGGTCACTGCAAACCCTTTTTCAGCAAGATAGATGGTCCCGGCCATGAGGGCCTGGATTTTCTTTGATGTTTCAATGGCCATCTGTTTATCAAAATCCGGCAGGATGATCACAAATTCATCCCCGCCATAGGCAACACCATAGGCCGGTTCCAGGATAACAGCCCTTATGGTGGCTGCCACTTCCTTTAAGGCCTGGCTGCCGTTCAAATGGCCATGGGCATCCACCACCTTTTTGAAATTGTCCATGTCCATGAAAATGACGGAAAAGGTGTGGGCAAGATCCTTTATCCGGTTATTCAAATCCTGGTACAGGAACCGGATATTATACAGATCGGTCAGATCGTCATGCATGGCCAGATATTTAAGTTCTTCATTTTTCTGGGAAAGCTGGAGGATGAGCTGGGCCTTGTCCCGGTTGAGGAAAAACTGGGCCATGGCATCATGCAGGGTTTTTATCAAAGATTCTTTTTTAATGGGCTTTTCAATATATCTGAAGATGTCGGTATTGTTGATGTAATGAATGATTTTAATGAGATTTTTTTCTTCGCAGAAGGCCAGCCGGATAATATGGGGGAATTGTTTTCTGATCAACTGCAAAAGGGTGATACCGTCCATGTTATCAATCATGAGATCGCAGACAATGACATGGACATCCAGGGAGGACAGAACTAACAAAGCATCCTTGGCGTTGTTGACAAAGGCTTTCTGAAAGTTTTCTTCCTGCAGCAACATCTCAAGCCGGCTCAGTATTTCTTCATGATGATCAACAAATAGAATTCTGGTCTCGTTCATATCATTGCCTCAAATTGAACTGGTATTAAGTATATTGTCTACCGCCCCCGGCATTGTCTGTCAAGAAATGAATCGGCCTTGTTTTTTTCACGGTCAGGGTAACCGCCCCCCAGTTGGATTCAAGTTTCCCGTAAATTAAATAGGGTCTTCCATATTCCAGCATATGACAGAAAAGGGCATAGGGTTTTGGAAAAAAAACCGTTTCAACCACGCCGGTTTCATCTTCAAAACTCAGGAATTTCATGGGGTCGCCGTGTTTGGTTTTCACAACTTTCCCGGTGATGAGCCATCCGGCAAAAGTGACGGTTTTGCCGGTGAATTTTGGAAGATCCCTGGCTTTGACGGTGTGGTGACCCTGGAGGATGCTATGATAGAGAACAATAGGATGGCAGGTGCATAGGAATCCGAGTACCAGAAATTCTTGCCTCAGTTTTTCAATGGGGTTTTCTCTGGGCAGGCAGGGTGTGTCCAGAACCGTTTTGCCGGGTTCAAAAAGAGACGGCTCCTGATCCGTGGCGTATTTTTGTTTCTGCCGGGCGGCAAAGGCCCATAAAAGGGCGGCCCGGTTGTCTTTTCCATCCAGCGAATCCAGGCTGCCGCTGCGGATAAGTGCCCTGGCCTCGTCTTCCCTGGGAAGGACCCGCTTGAAAAAGTCTTCCGGGTCGGAAAAAGGACGTTTTTTTTGTTCTGCCACAATGGTTGTCATTGTCCTGGAAGAAAGGTCCTTGATGGACATGAGGCCGACCCTGATGGCACGCAGATGCCCTTTCCAGGGGATATCGCTTTTGTTCACATCCGGGGACAGGATGGTCACGCCCAGCCGCCTTGCTTCGGACACATAGGCAAAGGCGGAATAAAACCCGCCCTGGTTACTGATGACGGCAGCCATGAACTCTGCCGGATAATGGGTTTTCAGATAGGCGGCCTGAAAAGAGACCCGGGCATAGGAGGCGGAATGGGGTTTGCAGAAGGAATACCCGGAAAAGCTGTTGATCATGCCCCAGACTTTTTCAATATCTTCCCCTGCCACTCCTTTTACCAGGGCCCCGGTTCTGAACCGGGCGTAAAAACCGGCAAGCTCCGGCTCCCTGTCTTTTTTGGATATGATTTTTCTTAAGTTCTCACCCTCAGCATGGGAGAATCCGGCCATCTTGACCGCCACCTTTGATATGTCTTCCTGATACACCATGATGCCGAAGGTTTCGTTCAATACATCCTCCAGGATGGGGTGGAGGGACTCCCAGACCCCGGTATGGAGCCGTTTGATATATTCCTGGATAAACTCATTGGCTGCCGGACGGATGATGGAGGAATGGATCACCACATGTTCAAAATCCCCGACCTTTGTTTTTTTCTGCAACAGGCGCATGGCCGGGCTTTCAATATAAAAACATCCCATGGTATGGCCCTTAGCCACATTCTCCCGGGTTTCAACATCATCTTCAGGGTCAAGCCGGGAAAAATCATCAAATTTGCCGGATGTGCTTTTTATGCTTGCAATGGTGTCACGGATCACACCCAGGCTCCGGTTGCCCAGGAGATCGATTTTGACCAGGCCTGCTTCTTCTGCGGCATCCTTTTCCCACTGGATGAGCGGCACACCCTTGGGTGCGGTTTGAACCGGCACATAGGTGTCAATAGGTCCGGGGGTAATGACAACACCGCCCGGATGAACGGAAAGGTATCGCGGGACCCCAATAATAGCCTCAGCATAGGACATGATTTTAGGCCAGGGTTCGGGAAAATCCATGAACCTGAACTCTGCTCTTTTTTTGATCCGGTCCATAAGGTCTTGTCCTGCTTCATTTAATTTCCAGAACCAGGGAAGGCGCTTGGAGACTTTGCCGATTTCCGCATCCGGCAGCCCGAAAACCTTGGCCACTTCCCGGACCGCCATCCTGGGCTGAAACAGGATGTGGCTTGCGACCATGGCGGCATGGCCTTTGAATTCCTCTAGTACAAAATTTAAAATATCATCCCGCTCATCCCAGGCAAAATCAATGTCAATATCGGGCGGATCGGTTCGTTCCAGGTTCAGGAACCGTTCAAAATAAAGATTGTATTTTATGGGGCAGACATTGGTGATGCCAAGACAATATGCCACGATGGAGGCAGCCCCGGAGCCCCGGCCGCAGATGCGGGAGGCTTTTTTGACAATGCTCTCGACAACCAGGAAATATTCGCAGAAATTTTTTTGACAGATAATGGAGAGTTCATACTCAATGCGCTGGAGAACAGGGCCGGGCAGGTTTTGTCCATACCTGCGTTTTGCACCCTGAAGGGTTTTTTCATAGAGGAGTCGGTCTGCGGGAAGCAAGGTCTTTTCCTTCAGGGGCGGCATGACCGTCCCGAACTTTGGCCCCTTAAAGCATAGTTTTTCTGCCAGTGCATAGGTGTTTTTTATGGCCTCGGGAAGGATATTGAACCTTTCCCCATAGACGGCCGGAGATTCCAGGAAAGCCGTGTCCGGGGCTGCATCCGTTTGCGTGAGACGGCTTTGGCAGGTATTGAGATCAATGGCCCGGAGCATGCGATGGATGCCCGTATCGCTCCTGCTGAGAAAAAAACTGCCAGGTGTGGCCACCAGGGGAATACTCAGTTTTTTTGCGGTTTGAACCAGGGGATGGCCCTGGGACAGGGGATGCCGGGCCAGGTTGACGGCAAGATCCACGCCGGAATCTTTCCAGAAGGGGAGAAGGTCCGGGTTCCGGGTCAGGACGATAAGCCCCTCTGAAAATTGCGGCAGAACGGTTTTGAGTGAAAAATCTTTCTCCCTGTGCCGCCGGGAAATCAACCTGGTGAGATTACTGTAACCTGTATTGTCTTTTACCAGGCAGACCGCCCGGTGGGAGGTGCTGAGGTCGGTCACTTCAGACCCAATGACCGGGTCCAGGCCCTGAAGCCGGCAGGCCCGGATAAAAGGCCAGAGCCCGCACAGATTGTCCGTGTCCGTGAGGGCAAGCCTCTGGTAGCCAAGGGCCTTTGCCTGTCTGCAGAGCGTTTTTACGGAAGCGGTGCCCCACATAAAGGAATAATGGGACCGGGTGTTTAAGGGGATCATAACGCTATCCTGTCTTCTGCCAGGGTCAACCCGGTCTGTATGGCTGCATGGCCGAATCTGCCGCGGATTTTGTCCATGGCCTGGATCAGGGCTGCCTGTTTTGTCTCTTTGGTTTCAACGGCAAAGAGTTCTGTCTGCACCATGGGCGGGCAAAGCTTTTCGCAGATGAGACGCATGTGCCGGATGCGGACCCTCCGGGTCCAGGCCTTGTCCAGAAGAAGGGCGCAGGCTTTAAACATGGCCATGTCATGGGATGTGGAGGGTGAAAGTTTTGATGTTGAGACGCTTTGAAGCCCGTCGGAATAGGAGAGAATGAGTTTTGTGCCCCCGCCGTGGAGATTCCGGGTTCTTAAGATGCGGCAGATCTGTTCGATCATGAGGTACAGGGCGGATCGCAAACTCCCGGCATGGTTGGTGTCATTGGAAAATTCATGGTCGGCCGAGAGGGTTGAGGCGTTTTCGCTAAAGGCCCTGACCGGGGTCGGGTCGATTCCCCTGATCCGGTCATAGATCAGGGAAGCCTTCTGAAGAAAGGGGATTTTGAGCTGTTCCAGAGTAAGTGCCCGGGCCTCGGAAACGGAAAACAGGTTAAAGTCTTTCAGCCGTTTTAAATCCGTTTTTTCAAGTCCGGGGATCAGATAGAGGGGCAAAGGAGCAAGAAAGGCTTCTTCGTCCCCCGGTGCCACAATATATTCGCCCAGGGGTTTGACGAGCCGTGTGGCTACCTTGGCCACGAGTTTGCTGGTTGCCACAGACCAGATGGGGTCCAGGTTGAAGGCTTTCTTAAAGGTTTTTTTCAGGCGGAAAGCCACATCCACGGAAGGGCCAAAGAGCCGGCCGGAAGCTGTGACATCCATGAAAATATGGCCGTCGGCCGGCCCGTATTCAATGAGGGGGGTAAAGGCAAAGGTCTCTTTTAACAGGTCTTTCATGGCGTGTTCATACCGGTTGAAGCTCGGGGCAAGGACAGGAATTTTTTGGTTGAGCCGTCTGGCACGGGAGAGCGGCATGCCTTTTCGAACGCCTTCCTGATAGGCTTCGTCGCTCATGTCATAGACCACGGCCCGGGGTGCGCCTTCAGGCGCGATGATGAGGGGCCGATCCTTGAGGGCGGGTGCCCGGTTGGTCTCCACGGCAACGGCAAAGTCCGCAATATTTAAATGGATGACGGCGCGTTCCATGGCGTTTTTCGCTCCGCTTTTTTAAGCAGAAGATCAATGAGCCGCAAGGCGTTTTTCGGGGCCTGTCCCCTGACGTGGTTGTTAAAAAAAATACCGCCTGTTACCGCTTCCGGCATCAGCTCGGTCTCAATCCGGGCAGCCCATTCCTTCAGCTCCTGGTCGGCATAATCATAGTCAAATTGTTTCTGCATGCTGCCGGACCGCCATCCCCTGGCATTCCGGCCGTGGAACCGGACATAGAAGAGATCCGGGTTGGTGACGACACAAAGCCGCGGGAAAAGACCGGGCAGGTCCGGCTCATCCACATTGACAAGGGTGATCCTGCGGCGTTCAAGCTCTGAAAAGACCTTGTCGTTTACCCAGGAATCATGCCGGAATTCTACGGCCAGGGGGAGCCCGGTAAGTTCATCCAGGAGGGCGGCCAGATAATTCCTGAAATCCACGGACCGTTCAAAATAGGGCGGAAGCTGGATCAGGATGCATAAAAGCTTTTTTGCCCGGACCAGGGGCTCCACGCCCTGGCGAAACAGCAGGGCTTCTTTTTGCCAGAGGTCTTTTTTGACTTCATGGGTCAGGGTCCGGGTGAGTTTGGCGCTAAATTTAAAATGTTCCGGCACCTTTTCGCACATCCTCTCCATGGCCGGGGCCTTGGGCATCTGGTACCAGGTATAATTGAGTTCGGTGGTGTGAAAGGTTTTGATATAAG
>MGTJ01000025.1 GCA_001799395.1 Desulfobacterales bacterium RIFOXYA12_FULL_46_15
ATGAAACAGGATAGTTCGGATGATTTGAAACCTGGATTTAATGGCACGCAGCAGATAGCTCCAATTTTCCTTGACGGTAAAATTTCCAGGACCCGGCCCGGGGCGATGAAATTCATGTCTTGTGTTAATAAAAAATTTGAGGCAAATAATACAGGGCTTTGAAAAGAGGTTGACGACTCCGATACTTTAAATTTATGATCAGGCATATCCGTCAACCCTTATGATTAGAACAATAAGACTTAATAAAGAATGACACCCATAAGACTTGAAAAGATCTTACAATCCAGCCTGTTATGGTTTTTGGCGGGATTGGGTCCCCTGGTAATGTTTACGGCAATCATGCTTCTTGTGTTTATCCAGCAGCAGGACAAGGGCATTGCGCATCTGGTCAACGAAGCGGCCGGCAACACGGCCCATATGGTGGAGCACACCATCGGTGAGCAGATCGGGCTTTTAAAAGGCCTGGCCGCTTCCCATGCCCTGGATGACGGCGATTTCAAGAGCTTCCGGAAAGATGCGCAAAGGCTGTGGGAATTGCATCCTGAATGGCGCACCGTCATCCTGACCGATGAGCATGAGCCTCTCCTGAATCTGCGATTTTCTCCCGGCGCCCTCATCACCCCGTTACGGGATCCGGAATCTTTGAAAACGGTCTGGGAAACAAAAGAACCCTTTGTGGGAAATCTCGCCCATGGGTTTGTTGCCATCCGGGTCCCCGTCACAAGAGACAGGCGGATGATATATACCCTTGTTGCACCGACAGACCCTGATTTTTTTAAAATCACGCTTCAGGTCTCAGACAAGACCGGTAATTGGGAATTCATGGTCGTGGGCAGCGACGGGATCGTCATATCCGCTTCAGACCGGGCCCCGTCACCTGAGGGGAAGCCATTGGATCAACTCTTCCTTCAAAACCGGAAAGACGTCTTGTCCTTATCCGGAATGCTGTACTCTGCACCGGTTGTCATAAATCCCGGCGGCTGGCGGGTTATTGTGTTTGGTCAGGAAAAATTTGTTGAAGCGCCCTTTATCAAAAAACGGGTGGTCGTGTATTGGGGGGCAGGATTTTCAATTCTGCTGGCAGCCGTCATGACGCTGATATTCAGTTCTGCCTGGGTTTCGAGACAGAAAACAATCAGCCTGCATAAACAGATGGAGGAGATGCAGGAGGCCCAGCTTCGCCAAAAAGAAATGATCAGGGCATCAAAAGTCGGTCTTTGGGATTGGGATCTTGCAACCGGCCAGGTCAGGTATTCAGAAGAATGGAAAAACCAGATCGGGTACAAGAACCATGAAATTGAAAACGATTTTAAAGAATTTGAAAAACGTGTCCATCCCGATGACCTGGGGCTGACCCTGGAGATTATCCGGTACAGTATTTCCAAAGTGTGGCAGGATCATAAAACGGAATTCAGGTTTCTTCACAAGGACGGCTCCTACCGCTGGATACTGGCCCAGGCGTCCATCATTCCCGATGCATCGGGCAGACCCATCCGGATGATCGGCTCCCATCTCGATATTACCGGACGTAAAGAGGCGGAAGAGGCCTTAAGGGACAGTCAATCCCTGCTCAGCACATTGATACGGACGATTCCGGATCTGGTCTGGCTTAAAGATCCGGAAGGGGTCTACCTGGCATGTAATTACAGGTTTGAATGTTTTCTCGGTGCAAAGGAAAAGGATATCATTGGAAAAACAGACTATGATTTTATGGACAAGGACCTGGCTGATTTTTTCAGGCATCATGATAAAGAAGCGATGAAAAAGGGGGGGCCGAACACCAATGAAGAGGAAGTCGTTTTTGCAAATGACGGGCATCATGAAATCCTTGAAACGATCAAGACACCCATGTACAGGGATAACGGCCGATTCGCCGGGGTACTGGGGATTGGCCGGAATATTACCGACCGCAAACGGTCCGAGCAGGAACAGGTAAAGCTGCAAGCCCAGTTGATCCAGGCCCAGAGGATGGAATCGGTCGGAAGGCTTGCCGGCGGTGTGGCCCATGATTTTAACAATATGCTCGGCATCATTATCGGCAATGCGGAAATGATCCTGGCAGATATAAATCCCACTGATCCCTTTATGGATTATCTTCATGAAATCCTTAAGGCTGCCGAACGTTCCGCCAATCTGACCCGGCAATTGCTGGCCTTTGCCCGCAAACAGACCATTGATCCAAAGATATTGAATATAAACGATGTATTGGCTGATATGCTGAAAATGCTGCAACGCCTGATGGGTGAAGATATTACCCTCACCTGGCTGCCTGCAAAAGACTTGTGGGGGGTGAAAGTCGATCCCACCCAGATGGACCAGATCTTTGCGAACCTGTGCATCAATGCCAGGGATGCCATCAGCGGGGTTGGAAAAATTACCATTGAGACAGCCAATTTTTCCTTTGATGAAGCCTATTGCAGGGATCATGCCGGTTTTAACCCTGGCGATTATATCATGATTGCCGTAAGCGACAATGGTTCGGGCATGGACAGGAATACCCTGGATCATATTTTTGAACCCTTTTTTACTACAAAGGAAATCGGAAGAGGAAGTGGTCTCGGCCTGGCAACGGTTTATGGTATTGTAAGACAAAACAACGGATTTATAAACGTTTACAGTGAGCCGGAGAAGGGAACGAGTTTTAAAATTTATCTTCCCAGGCAGACTGAAACAATACTGCCAAACCCTAAGACCGGTTTTAAAGACAAGCCTCCGACTGGGACTGAAACCATCTTGCTGGTAGAGGATGAGGAAGCGATTCTGAAGATGACCCGGATCATGCTTGAACGGCTGGGCTACACCGTATTGGCGGCCCAGATGCCGGGTGAAGCCATCCGTATCGTTGAGGAGTCAAACTCCAGGGTGATTCATTTGCTCATGACGGATGTGGTCATGCCTGAAATGAACGGCCTGGACCTGTCTGAAAAGATCCGGAGCCATCAGCCGGGCCTCAAATGTTTGTTCATGTCAGGGTATACTGCCAATGTGATTGCCCATCACGGCGTTTTAGACAAAGGCGTTCAATTTATAAACAAACCCTTTTCCATGCAGGATCTGGCCTTTAAATTAAGAGAGGTGCTGGATAAAGGCCCTGTGAAGGATTTTACCCCAATATAAACAACTCGCCATAAGCGGGTTTGATCTGAAACAGGTCTTTGAGCGGAAGGTTAAGGATATGGCAGAGAATCACACGGATGACGCCGGCATGAGTGACGATCAGTGTTTTTTCTTTTTTCCCGGTAAGGAATTGATTAAAAAAAGGAAGGACCCGGTTGGAGAGATCCAAAAAACTTTCCGCACCTGGAGGCCGATAGGTGGAAAGGTTTTTTCCTCTTTTGATAAATTCCTCAGGATAATGGGTCTTTATTTCTTTAAAAGACCTTCCATCCCATTCTCCCATATGGATTTCGTTCAAGGCATCGGCATTGACAACCGGTTTGTTTCCGGTGATCTGCCGGGCAGTTTGGTCGCAGCGCTGAAGGCAGCTTGAACAGACGATGTCCAAAGGAAAATCTGAAAAAACCGTCTGCCAGTACCGGGCCTGTAAAAGCCCGGTATTGTCAAGAGGGGCATCGGTTGCGCCCATGAACCGTTTTTCTTTTGCACCGCAGATTTGGCCGTGCCGTAAAAGAAAAATCAGGGAATCATCTTGAGAGTATTTCTTTAATTGATTTTCCGGCCGATGCTTCGATTCCGGCCTGTATGAGTTGAGTATTTTCATAGAACCCTAGATCATCCAGAACTTTTGCTCCGGCTTCGGCATAGTGTTTTTCCATCCGTTTGATATCATGGAGAAGGCCTGCAGCAATCACGTGATCAGGATCAATCTTGTCTGAAAGGGCGTTGGCAATTTTCAGAGCTGTAAAGGACACATCGGCCAGATGGATTCTGATGGCGTCATTATCCGGCAATATATCATTGATAATGGCAAGGCATTCTTCCTTATCCGGCACATGAAGGGATAAAAATTTCTGAAGGATCACCTCATATCCGGTTTTATCGTCAGCATCCATTAAAACTCCCCGGTCATAGACTTTCACAGGCATGGTCCGGCCGGTTTGAGACAACAGCAGATCTCTCAAGGATGATCCGTTGGAAAGGCTTAGAATATCAGATTTAAACCGGGCCGGGATCAGGGGCGGGTGTCCGGGAATGTCGCCAAAACAGGGGATGAGTATCCGGTCTTCGGCCTCATCCCATTTTTGAATCAATGCTTCAATGGTGGATGGACGAATTGCCGGGATATCCACCGGAAGAAGGAAAAAACCGGCATTTTCCGGCCGGATATTTCTGAGGCCTTTTTGAATGGAAGACAGCATCCCGGATTCGAAATCCGGGTTGAACACGGGCAGGGCCCCGGCTTTTCTAACCACAGGGTCGAGTTTGGCTTGGTTATAACCGGTCACCACAATGATATCCTTGATCCGGTTGGCCTTGAACAGATCAATGACCTGTTCCACTATGGTTTTGTCCCCAAAGGGAAGCAAAGGCTTGAAATCCTTCATCCTGGAGGAGAAACCGGCCGCAGGAATGATGGCTGAAAGGCGTTTGCGAATGATTTTATTCATAAATATGCTGTTTCATTTTAAAAATATTCTACCCCCCCAGATTGGGGTTGATGAATTCAATGACATCATTTTCAAAAACGGTTTGCGATTCATAGGCTGAGGGATAGATATAGCGTCCATTTTGTTCGACAATCACATGGGGGTCGCCTTCCTTTGCCCATTCAATGAGAGACTTGATGGTCATTCCCTCCGGGATGATTTCCCTTATTCCGTTCAGATGAACAATCATGATTCAAGTCCTTCCACATATTTTACAGTCAGGATTGGGTACAAGTTTTAGAAAGTGAATTTTCATGTCAAGACCGGACATGCGGATCATCCTGTTTTCAAGGGATGTCCCGATTCCCAGGATCAGTTTAATGGATATCCACATCCGTCAGTAATCCGTCAATATTGTGATGGGTAATCCGGGTCCGGACCGGGGTCACCCGGACCCGGGAATTTAATGCTTTGATGCGGATGGCCGCTGATATGGTTTTAGGCTGTTCTAAAAATGCTTCGGAATGGATGATCTGGCGGTTGAGGTTGCTGAACTCCACAATATCGCTGTCTATTATTTTGATATGGCCGATGCCGGCCGCTGCAAGATAAAGGGCGGTAACAGACCCCAGCCCGCCGGCCCCGGCAATCAGGACGCAGGCACGGGCAAGCAGTTCCTGACCTCCGGGACCGATTTCGGGAAGAAGAGTCTGTCTTATATATCGTTGATCATCCATCCGTTGCATAATTATTTGATATTATTTTTTTCTTTATACTCCCGGATGGCGTTGTACACCCGTTCCGGTGTCAGGGGCAGTTCATAAAGCCGGACTCCGGCAGCATCATACACTGCATTCAGGATGGCGGGTATGGTGGGCATAATGGCCCCCTCGCCGACTTCCTTGGCTCCATAGGGTCCATTGGGTTCATCGCTTTCCACGACAATGGCTTCGACTTTCGGCATATCCATGGATGTAACGATTTTATATTCTGCAAGGTCGTGATTGAGCACCCGGCCCTGTTTGTCAAAAATGACTTCTTCATGCAGGGTTTCTCCGATGCCCATGGATATGGACCCCTGCATCTGGCCTTCCACCGATGTCAGGTTGATGGCTTTCCCGCAGTCATGGGCATCCGTGATATTATCAATGGTGATCTGCCCGGTTTCCATATCCACGGTGACTTCAGCCACCTGGGCAGAGCATCCGTAAGCAGGCGAGGTTCCGACAGCAGCGCCCTTGAATTTGCCGCCCAGGAAATGAGGTTTGTATTTTCCGGTTCCCACAATGGATCCTTTTTCAAGAAAGGCGATCCTGGAGGCTTCTTTAAAGGTCAGCTTTTCAGAATCCGGGTTATCGATCCATCCCCTGTGTTCTTTTATATAACGGGTTCTCAACCCTGAAAAATCAGGGGCCGTGCCTTTAAATTCGATAAATCCATTGCAGACATCCATGGTTTCAACCGGCACTTTCAATTGCTGTGCAAGAACGTCCAGCACCTGGATCTTTGCGTGATGGGCGGCTTCTTTTGTTGCATGGCCCGTCATCAGGGTCTGGCGGCTGGAATAGGCGCCCAGATCCACGCCCATGTCCGTGTCGCCGGAAGCAAGGCGGACGTTGTCAAGGGGAATGCCGAGGGTTTCTGCCGCAATCATGGCAAAGGCCGTATCCGAACCCTGGCCGATTTCGGCAGATGCTGTATAAACCAGGGCGGTTCCGCCGTCTTCGGTGAGTTTTACAATAACAGTCCCATGCCAGGTATCTGACCGGTAAATCGGAAACCCTGCACCGGATACAAAGAAACCGCAGGCCATGCCGATTCCCTTGCCCTTGGGCATA
>MGTJ01000026.1 GCA_001799395.1 Desulfobacterales bacterium RIFOXYA12_FULL_46_15
AATCCCTCGACATAACGAAATCAATGAAAAGCTTGCTCGTTCAATAATACGTAAAGCAAGGAGAGGAGGCAAACCATGAGGTTTTCAGGTAAAATATATAAAGAGGGTAAATTCTGGTTGGCAGAAATTCCGATCCTCGATTTAATGACCCAGGGTAGCACAAAGAAAGAAGCATATGAAATGGTTGCTGATATGCTCGAATCTTTGGTTAATAAAGATGGATTTAAAATTGAGGTTTATAAGGGGAAAAAGGACAATTTTGAGGTTGGTTCTTTGGAATCAAAGCATATGGTAAGTTTATTATTGCAGCGGAAGCGAGAATTAAGTGGCTTATCGCTTGCTCAGGTTGCAAGCCGATTAGGTATGAAATCACGCAACACCTATGCTCGGTACGAACAAGGGCATTCTATTCCAAGTGTTGAAAAACTTAATGAGTTGCTAAGTGCAGTTTGCCCACAGACCGATATAGTAATTAATGAAAGTTCGATTCCCCTAACAAATGCATAAACACGGACGTTTTTCACCGCTGCGTTCGCTTCGCTCTGAAAAACGCCGGTTATGCTCGCGTTCACAGATGTTATTATCCAGAGGGGCTCCCGGCACTTTTAAAAATTGTGTCAACTTTTCCCAGTGTTTCAGCATATAGGTGATGGCCTTGCCAAGCCCGGAGTCCGGCTCCACCAGATGTCCATTTGACGGTCCAGCCAGGATTTGAGCCCTGTCATCAATGGTTTGCTGTGTTCTTTATGACAGACCAGCCGCTGGGCCGGTGTCATTTTCTGTTTTTTTGCCCGGGCATCTATGTGATAAACTTCTGCAATCACCTCAATGACATGGGCGGTTTCTTCAGGAAAATTCTCAATCTCTTTGGGGCACTAGTTTTTTCTTTATTGCGGGTTTCTAAGATCCTGGCTTTAAGAACATTTTTCTTTTTTTCAGTTATGACCTGGAATTGGGGAAACAGACGATTATTTTAGGGCCACGCCCCTCAAAAAAAACTAGTGGCGGTCAACCGCCACTCCCAACCTATTGTTATTAATGATGATACGCCATCAAGTCAAAAGTTTTGGGTTGAAGATCCGATCCGGAAAATTGATGTTTCACCAGGAAAAATTTTAATAGCAACCTGTGCATCTTCAGGGCAAAAAAGAATCAGACCCTTCCATGGCTTCCATGACCGGGGCGAAGACAGAATAGAGAAGATTTGCCTGCTTAAAGGAAGAGGTTAAGGTGGAGACGGTGATGAAGGGCCCCTTGGCTACCTTGATATTTTTCCTGGCAAGCTCCCGGGATAGTTTTTTATAACAGGTCTCAACCAGGCCCGGATCAAAGGGATATCGCCCTTCCCGGCTTTCGGGAGTAGACTCTTCAAGTCCTTTATTGATCTCGTCCAGGGTCATGGCCCCGTAGATATGGGGTTCCCGTTTTCCCAGCATAGTCAGGTTGGGGCCGTTGATGATCTTCCCGTTTGAATTTCTGGCTGTAGACTTCATAATCTTTATCCAGTTTCAGCCCTTCAGGGGTTTCAAAGGCGGAAATGGAAGAGACAAGGATAAGTGTTTTGTGATCAGCGACAGTTATAATTCCCGTCATAGTGAATGATTTCCCAGTTCAGCAATGCCGATCCGAGTTTTGCATCAATTCTTTTTTTACGGGTGACGGATTCAGACTCAGTCATTATGCCTCATCTTGTCTTTTCGTTTGGACGGTCATTGCTGTTTTTCCATAAACACCAGCCTGACCTTTGGGGAGATGTCCATTTCACGGCACTCTCGATATCCAAGCCGGTTGTAGAGACGGATATTGTGAGCGCTCCTAGTGCCGGTAAACAATTCAAACCGTTTGGCATTCGGAAAGGCGGCTTCTATTTTCTCCATCATACGGGTTCCGATTCCTTTTCCCTGGTATTCCGGAAAAATCATGAGCCTGCCGATGTGGCAGGTGCCGGAATCGAGAAAGGCTCTTACGGAGCCGATGATTTTATCTTCGTGTATTGCCTTCAGAAAGGTCCTGGTTTCAAACTCTGACTCAATCTCGGATAGTGTTTGGGTCAGGGGTGGAATCGTCCAGTCATTATTGAGTTTTGCCTCGCTCTGGTATGCGACCTTCTGTAATGAAAGAATCTCGGCCGCGTCTCCTGCTTCTGCCTGAATGATGGAAATGTCCATGTGTGCCTCTTTTTTGATCCAACCTATATTTGAACGGGTCCGGATATCATGCCTTGTTGAAAGATGTCCGACGATAACCAGTTGAAATTTATATCTGAAAATAACTATCAGGATATGGCAGGCGTGTAAAGAAAATACTATGAAAAGGCCACATGGTTTTTTAATAGTGTCGTTTATTTTTATTAAAGCAGGAGAGAAAAATGAAATTTACTAAAGAAGTAGTGGAAATGATAAAAATTTTTCTGATTCAGAACGTCACTGCCAATCCTGATACATTAACAGCCATGACATGCAACCATTTCCAGATCACAAAGCCCACTGTTTATAAATATATCAATGAACTGATGGAAGATAAAGTTCTCGAAAAGACGGGGTCCGGCAGATTCCCCAAATACCAACTGGTTAAAACGGTTTATAACTGGGAGTATGAGAATAAAAACCTGGAAGAGGATATCATCTGGTCAAAAGTCATAGCCCCGTTATTAATAGAGATCAACAGCAATGTAAAAGAAATCTGTCAGTACGGCTTCACGGAAATGGCCAACAATGTCATTGACCATTCAGGGGCTAAGATTTTAGCAATTGAGCTTACGGTCGACTATTTAAAAACCAAAATACGCGTGGCCGACAATGGAATCGGGATCTTTAGAAAGATCCAACAGAGTTTGGGCCTGGAACATCCAGACCAGGCGATTCTGGAACTGGCTAAAGGGAAATTCACTTCCGATCCTGAAAACCATTCCGGCGAAGGGATATTTTTTACATCCAGGGTTTTTGATATGTTTTTTATCTTTTCACACCAGCTAACTTTTGCTGGTTTTGGTAATGAGGATGGCACCATGAGGGAAGAAAAAGATGATCTTCCGGGTACTTGGGTTATTATGGAAATTAATAAAAATTCACCCGCCCTGTTAAAAGACATTTTTGACGAATATGCAGATCCGGGTAAAGACCCGGGTTTTCATAAAACGCGCATTCCGGTTAAGCTGATGCAACACGAGGGAGAGTCTTTAATTTCAAGATCTCAAGCTAAAAGGCTCATCTCAAGGTTTGATCGGTTTTCTGAAGTAATTCTCGATTTTGAAGGCGTGGCCCAGATTGGTCAGGCCTTTGCTGATCAGGTATTCAGAGTTTTTCCAAATAAATATCCTGCCGTTAACCTTAAAACAATCAATACGGTGCCGGATGTGAAAAATATGATTAAAAGAGTTCAATCCACAAAATAATAAAAATGATTGTCGCCTTTACCCTGATCATCAGCCCGTTCTGTACAGGCAGGCGCCATTTACACGACTGCGGCGTGTCTTGATATTACCCCTGGTTGATGATATGATCCGTTTGCAAAAAAATAATACAACCAGGGTGAAACCACATTGATAAAAAAGGATAAATTTACTTTCAGATGCCAGTCATGCGGGGGCCAGGCACCCAAATGGATGGGCAAATGCCCTGAATGCGGAGAATGGGACACCCTTGTGGAAGAGCGAATCCTTTCGGGCGCATCAAAAAAGAAAGGCCATTCCCTGGTCTTGGAACCGGTTCTGATTGATTCCGTGGCAGTTGAGGAAACAGACCGGATCAAAACCGGTGTGGGGGAATTTGACCGGGTCCTGGGCGGCGGGATTGTGGATGGTTCTGTAATCCTCATCGGCGGTGATCCCGGGATCGGGAAATCCACTCTCATGCTTCAGGTGCTGTCCCGGTTGTCCGGTAATGGTAAAAAATGCCTCTATGTGTCCGGTGAAGAGTCGGTCCGCCAGCTTTCCATGAGGGGAAAGCGCCTTGATTCAGGCGGGAACGCCATGTATGTGGTATCTGAAACCGATCTTAATTCCATCCTTGCCATGGTAGAGGGCCAAAAATATGATGCCCTGGTCATTGATTCCATCCAGACTATATTTCACCCGGATGTGTCGTCCACGCCGGGCAGTGTGACCCAGATCAGGGAAGCGGCCATGCAGTTCATGAAGCTTGCAAAGACAACCGGTATCCCGGTTTTTCTCATCGGCCATGTGACAAAGGTCGGGGCCATTGCAGGGCCGAAAATTATGGAACATATGGTGGATACAGTGCTTTATTTTGAAGGGGATAAAAGCCATGTGTTCAGGATATTAAGGGCGGTGAAGAACAGGTTCGGCCCTACCAATGAAATCGGCGTGTTTGAAATGAACGAGAAAGGGCTTACTGAGGTTCCCAATCCATCTGCCGTTTTTTTATCCGAACGTTCCACCCTTTCACCCGGATCGGTTGTCACAGCCTGCATGGAAGGATCGAGGCCCATTCTTGTGGAAATCCAGGGACTTGTCTCCACCTCAGGTTTTGGAACCCCGCGGCGAACAATCCTGGGTCTGGATCATCACAGGGTTTCTCTGATTGTAGCGGTAATGGAAAAAAGGCTGGGGATGAATCTTTCCGGCTTAGATATATTTATGAATGTCACGGGCGGGGTTAAAATAGTGGAACCTTCTGCAGATCTGGCCATTGCCGCTGCCCTTGCGTCGAGTTTTCTGGACAAGCCGGTGGAGAACAAGACTACATTGGTCGGGGAGGTCGGCCTGACAGGGGAAATCCGGGCTGTGGGCCATATCCAGGCACGGATCAGGGAAGCTTCAAAAATGGGATTTGCAAGGTGTCTTGTTCCCGGCAGCACGGTCAAGCAGCTTTCAAAGGTTAAGGGAATGAGCTTTGAAAGTATTCGTTTTCTCAAAGATGCCATGGATGTATTGTTTTAACGGCAGGGATAAACATGAAAAACAATCCGAAAAACCAATGGGAAGATCATTTGACACGGCGTGCCCGGACAGAAAATTACCCGGCCCGGTCTGTGTATAAGCTTGAAGAGATCCAGAATAAATTCAAGGTGATGAATAAGAACGACCAGGTGCTGGATCTGGGCTGCGCCCCGGGCTCATGGCTCTTGTATGCATCAAAGCAGGTGGGGAGCGGAGGCCGGGTGCTGGGCATTGATCTAAGTTCTGTGGACATCAAACTGCCGGAAAATGTGAAGGCTGTAAAAGAGAATGTGTTGAATCTTGAAAAATTGCCTGTGGTTGATGAAACCACCCGGTTCAATGTCGTTTTGAGTGATATGGCACCTTCAACCACCGGAAGAAAGGATGTGGATGCAATAAAATCATATGAACTTTGCTGCATGGCCCTTGCTGTTGCAGATCAGTATCTTGTGCCGTCCGGACATTTTGTCTGTAAAATTTTCCAGGGAAATGAGTTCAAGGAGTTTGAGAAAAAAGTTAAATCCAAATTTAAAGAGTGTAAAATATTTAAACCCGACAGTTGCAGAAAACAAAGCAAAGAAATATATATGATAGCAAAATTCAAGAACTAATTTAGGAGGGTTCATGTCAGGACATAGCAAGTGGTCAACCATAAAACACAAAAAAGGCGCTGCCGATGCCAAACGCGGCAAGATTTTTTCCAAATTGATCAAAGAGATTACCGTGGCGGCAAGGATGGGCGGCGCTGATCCGGAAGCCAACTCAAGGCTTCGGCATGCACTGATCAATGCCAGAACCCAGAATATGCCCAAGGATACCTATGAGAGGGCCATCAAAAAGGGAGCAGGTGATCTTGATGGAGTTAATTATGAAGAGATTGTATATGAAGGGTATGGACCCGGCGGGGTGGCGGTGCTGGTCGAATGTATGACTGACAATCGAAACAGGACCATTGCAGAAGTACGCCACGCCTTTGGCAAAGCCGGCGGCAATGTCGGGACCAGCGGATGCGTTGCCTGGATGTTTGATAAAAAAGGATTGATTACCATCAATAAAAAAGATGCCACAGAGGAAACCCTGATGGAGGTGGCATTGGAAGCCGGTGCCGAGGATATCAAAGACGAAGACGAGTCCTTTGATATCATTATGAGTCCTTCAGACTTTGATGCGGTAAAAGAAGCCATTGATGCTGCTAATATAAAATTTGAAGCAGCGGAAATCACCATGATCCCTCAGACCCTGACAGAGCTGAAAGGGGTTGAGGCAGAGCAGATGATAAAATTTATGGATGTCCTGGATGACCTGGATGATGTCCAGAAATTTTACTCCAATGCCGACATCTCGGATGAAACGTTTGATGCCATGTCATAACAACCCGCCGTTATCGAAAAAATAAAAGACAGGGGCTTTGGGTCATGCGCCCCTGTCTTTAATCCGGTCATTCTTCTCTGGTTTTAAACATCGGTTTAAAGCTCAATCATTTTTTGAACAGAGCCCCCATGCCTTTCTCTCTGGTATTTTCTATTTCATTCACATTCTGGGTATTTATTTCGGGGTTATTGCCCCGGACGAGACGGACATAATTGTATATTCGAATCACATCCCCCTGGGGTCCCCGCCCATATGGGTAGAGAGAAGGATCACCATTTTTTGGATCACTTCTCTGAGAACCGGCACCGTGTACATCCATCAATTCGTAATTACCCTGGGAATTGGTCATCCATCCCAATGCTTCTCCAAAGGCGATATAAATCCCGGCCTGGCCGTTTAAGAAGCTTTCATGGGTGGTACTTGTCCAGAAAAAAGGATAGTTTGAGTGATTGGCTTCATCAATTATCAGGGTCATGTCAAACACGGGGTCAATGGCCGGTGAATTTGAGAAGGCGGGAGATCTTGTATAATCGACGATACTCTGAAGTTCCTTGGCATTGGGAAGTCTCCAGTCTGAAAATCCTGCAAATTCCATATCTTGAGCCAGTTGAAGGGCTGTCTCCCAAGTGACTGCACCATTTCTGGAATTCTGTGTATAAAAGCTGCCGCTGTCCTGCTTCATCCAGGTAAGCCCGGTTGCCAGATCTGAAATTGTTCCGTCATGGTTATCCTGGAATTTATTTTTACCATACTCAGGATTTTGGCGCACATATAAGACATAATATTTTTTGTCTGAGCCGTTTATGGTTATTGGATAGCCCTTAATCCGGCCATCCGCAAAATTCACGCCAAACACGGTCTGATTACCATTCATTGTTGTGCTGACGTATCGGGTGGAAGAGATGTATTGGGAGTCTATTATTCGTTCCCCCTTATTGGGATCACCATAAGGGAAAATAAACACATCGTTATCAATGAACGGCACCAGGTTAGATGTATCATTATCCTGGCTGTTGGGATCAATCCCGGAAAAAAGAATCAGAGAATAGAGTTCTTTGATGGTGGGAACCCGCCAGTCATTAAACCCGGCAAGGTTAAGGGATGAAACTTCATCCATTGCCTCCTGCCAGGTTTTTTTATCGCCTGGATCCTGCTGCCACATAAGCCCTGTATTAAGATCGGTCACGGTTCCGTCACCATTGTCCGCATAGAAAGGTTGATTCCCTTTATAATGAGCATCTTGTCCATAAAAGGCATGGCCTTCCAAGGGAATGGATATTATGTTTGAATGATCATAAAATGTGGATTGCCCTGTATCCACTATTGTATAAGGCGTTTGATCTGCCGAATTATCCTGGCTGAACCCGGATGAAATCATGCCCACAATCGACAGGAAAATGATAATAAGCTCTTTAAAATAAAATTTTCTTTTCATTGCAGTTCTCCTCTTTGTCAGGTTGTACAAAAATAAACATCCTCTTGGATTTATTTTTATCCTACCAATTAATTGTGAGAGCATGGGGATGAAATTGTGTGGAAAGATAGAGGATTTTCAGCCTCTTCTTGAAAGAAGCTTTGATATATTTTAATACTTGAATTATGATTAAATCATTCAGGGAAACTTGTATTTATGAAATTGCGCCATAAGTTTTTTGCTGCCATTATCATTACCTCTTTTTTGATTATAGCATTAATGGTTGGGATAATGCAGATTTTTATCTATAAAAATTTTGCCCAATTTGTAAATAATACTGAACTTGAAAAGATGGACACACTCATTGAGAACCTTGCCGCGCATTACCAAGAAAACAATGGATGGCAAAGCCTCAATAAAAATCCTTTGCTTTGGGAAAATTTTTTATCACAGGCAAATCCGGATAAAATAGGGGGCAGAAAACCAAGGCCAACACCGCCCTTTATGAATGGATTAAATATGTCAAAAAGGCCTTTAAACAATTCTCACGGACCACCGCCTTTCCGAAGACATCAAGACCCTATTGATCCTTTGGATCTAAATTTCAGGCTCTGTCTTTTTGATGATAAAAAAAATCATGTTGCAGGAATATTCAACCAAGAAGACAGGTTCACATTCAGAGAGATTGTTATTTCAACAGAAAAAACAGACCACCCTCCCGGCCATATCATTGGTTTCCTGGGTTTGAAGATTATCAATAAAATCAGGAACCCCCTTGGCATTAAATATTTAAGTTCACAAACCAATGCGTTTTACACCATGGGCACTTGCATTCTGGTCCTTGCCGCTATCATCTCCTATCTTTTATCAAGACATCTTTTGGCCCCTGTTAAAGAACTCATGAAAGGCACAAAGGCATTGAGATCATATGATTTTGATATTGATATCAATGTCACTTCTAAAGATGAATTGGGCGATCTGGCAGATGATTTCAACCACATGACCAGAAAGTTAAAACAATATGAAAGACTAAGAAAAAATTGGATTTCAGACATCTCCCATGAACTTCGAACTCCAATGTCTGTTTTGCGAAGCAAACTTGAGGCAGTCCAGGATGGTATTCGCATCATGAATCCAGAAATGGTCGATTCCCTGCATTCGGATGTATTACGGCTGACAAAACTTGTGGACGAACTGCATTCATTATCCATGGCTGACTCAAAAAATCTGAGTATGATTAAAATGGTGGTCAATCCTGTTATACTCGTTGAAGAAACGCTTGAAACATTCCGTATACAATTGGAACAACAGCAGATAAGGGTGGAAAAAAATTTTTCAAAGAATCAGGATATCCATGTTTCAGGGGACACAGCCCATTTAAGCCGGTTGTTCTCCAATTTAATTGAAAATTCCCTTCGATATACAGATTCACCCGGATTACTAAAAATTAGTATTAAAAAGCATGAAAACAATGTGGTATTCATATTTGAAGATTCGGCACCTGCTGTTCCAGATAATAGCTTCAATCGTATATTTGACCGGCTTTTCAGGGTGGATAAATCAAGGAGCAGGAAATTTGGCGGCAGCGGCCTGGGTCTTAGCATCTGTAAACAGATTGTTGAAGATCATCATGGTTCAATTATGGCAGATCTTTCCGTCCTGGGCGGATTAAAGATCATTATTCAATTACCTTTAAAAATATAATATGGAAACCGCCATGGCCAAATCACATATCCTCATAGTAGAAGATGAACCGGAAATTGCTGAGATCCTGAGGGATTATCTTGTCAAAGACGGGTATTATGTTTCTTTGCTGGACAACGGGGATGAGGCATTTTCTTTTATTAAAAAAGAAAAGCCAGTCCTGATTCTTTTGGATTTGATGATTCCAGGTATGAACGGAAAGACCTTATGTCGTGAAATTAGAAAATTTTCCAACGTTCCCATTCTCATGATCACTGCCAAGGTCAATGAAATTGACCGGATTGTCGGCCTGGAGCTTGGCGCAGATGATTATATCTGCAAACCATTCAGCCCAAGGGAGGTTGTTGCGAGAGTCAAAGCTGTATTGCGCCGCGTAGCCCCTGATCGGCAAGATCAGGTATTAACCGGTGGGCTGTTCCGATTAAATCGGGATACGCACCAGGTGTTTGTGAATGATCATGAATTGATACTTACCCCCAGTGAATTTGAAATTCTTTCGGTCATGCTGGCAAATCCGAGCCGGGTATTTTCTCGAAACTCGCTGATTGAGCAGGTTCAGGGATATAGTTATGAAGGCTATGAACGAACCATTGATTTCCACATTAAGAACCTAAGAAAAAAAATCTATAAATATCTTCCCATGAAAAAAATCATACAATCTGCTTATGGCTACGGGTATAAAATGGTTTTGTAGTATAGTGCACAAACTTTTATAAAACCGGATACTTGTGACAAGCAATCCGGTTTTATCTTAAATCATGTGTTTATTTTTTTAAGCTGTTATATCCAGATCGCCTGAACGCATTTTCAGGTATTCTAAAAGTTGTTTCAGCATATTTTCATCATCCATTTGAAAGGTAGCACCACCCTCTCCTGATTGTGCTTCATAGGCTGCAATGACCTGCTGGGGAGGTGGAGGGGGCGGCGCAAATCCTGCCTCATCCAGAACCGATCGCAGTTCAGAGCCATTTAATTTGCCATCTCCATCAGTATCAAAATCAAGAAAACTGCTGTTCAATTCAGTGCCGGTCACTTCCAGTATGCCTTGTGTCAGTGTATTGAATTCAGATTCAGATATGGCCTTGTCAGAATCTGAATCAACAATATTAAAGACTCCAAGAGGATCTTCTTCTGAACCGCTTGAATTGCCTTGCGGTGGCGGTATACCAGCCCCTTTTGGTCCTTGTGAAGCCATTGCGCTGTTTTGGTAACTTAACGAAATCATACTCATAAGATTGCTTGTACTTCCAATGCTGCCAACCATGATCGGCCTCCTTTATGTTTTGATATGAAAAGATCATTGAACCGGAAGGGCAAACCCATTCCATGTTTGATGTAGAATACAAAATAATTGAGTGTGTATTGCGATGGAAATGTGTGGAGAAATAGAGTTTTTAATACATTGTGTGGTCAGAGGATTTTATTTGACCGGCTCAAAAACAAAGAGTAAAAACCGCATCAATGCCTTTTCCTTGATTTTAACCCGGTCATTCTTCTCTGGTTTTAAACATCGGTTTAAAGCTCAATCATTTTTTGAACAGAGCCCCATGCCTTTTCCCGGATATCCTCGGGAACCGTTATCCTGCCTGAAAGGGTTTCAAGACTTTCAAACAGTTTTTCAAGGGTGATTTTTTTCATATCCCTGCATTCC
This sequence comes from Desulfobacterales bacterium RIFOXYA12_FULL_46_15, assembly GCA_001799395.1. Classification (GTDB taxonomy): domain Bacteria; phylum Desulfobacterota; class Desulfobacteria; order Desulfobacterales; family Desulfobacteraceae; genus Desulfobacula. Next base: position 11,041 of record MGTJ01000026.1, read on the forward strand.
ATTTTTCCTGACGCAGGATAGAATTTTTTATCCGGATAGGTTTTCGATATGGGGTAAAGCAGCCCGTTTTCCGTTCCCAGGATGAATGAAGGATGCGTGCTTTCTCCTGCAAATTTTATCATGCCAGAGGTGGATTCAATTCGGTCTGCCAGGGCAAGGACCTCGGGCGGGCACTCCGGGTGGGCAATGAAAAGGGCTTCCGGGTGATCCTGCTTTGCTTTTATTACGTCATTTGCCCTCAATGTGTTGTGAAAAGGGCAGAATCCATCCCAGAGGTGTATTTTTTTTAAAGTGCGGGAGGCTGCATAAAGGGCCAGGTTTTTATCCGGTGTCATCAGGATTTCATCCGCTTTTATGCTCTCAACTATCTTGATCACATTGGCAGAGGTGCAGCAGATATCGGACTCGGCCTTGACCGCAGCAGAAGAATTGACATAGGTGATGACCGGGATATTGCCCAGAGCCTTTTTTTTCTCCCGGAGTGCAGACGGGTCAATCATGTCTGCCATCGGGCATCCCGCATCCGTAGCCGGCAGCAGGACGGTTTTGGCCGGTGAGAGGATGACTGCGGTTTCGGCCATGAAATGGACTCCGCAGAAAACAATGATGTCTGCGGTGGTTCCGGATGCCTTGATGCTCAGCTCAAGTGAGTCTCCGCAAAGATCGGCAATATCCTGGATTTCCGGGGGCTGATAATTATGGGCAAGAATTATGGCATTTCTTTTTTTTGCAAGGGCTTTGATTTTGTCTTTCATTTAAAGAACCTCTGGAGAAAATTATTCAAGATCAACAACATTGGAGCCTTTTGGCACGGTAAATTCAAATATGGAAGGGTCTACGGGTATAAACCGGATATCATTGAATTCAAACATCGTGGTATCTCCATAAACATTACGGGTGACAATCCGGATGATATCGCTGCTTTTTTTGGAAATTCGGATAACAATGAGGGATACGTCCGGGGTTTCTTGTTTTGCCACAAGGTCAAGTTCGATAAAATCATCGGTCATATCTTTTATCGTGATGATATAATTTTTTCTGACAAGGGTTATATCTGACAGAAAGGCTCCGCCGGCACCGGTTTTAAAAAATGATCCGGCATTTCCCTGCATGACCTGGTTTTCCTCGGGCCGATAAATCCATAAGGATTTGCCGTTTGTAACAATTTCGTGCTTTTCCGGCTCCAGATACTCCCACCTCATCTTCCCGGGATGGCTGAAAGATGCTTTGCCTGATGCTTTCTCGGTTATATCAAGGGCTGAAAGTTTTGAGATCTGGTAAAAAGAAGCTTCAAAGCTTTTTCCTGCATATCTTTTTTCAATGGCAGACAAGGCAGCTTCTGTTGTATTTTCGTTTTGTGCAGCTGCTGCAATGGTAAGAAACATAAGGCTGCTGAGAACAGCGGCAGACAATATCCATATGATCCTTTTGTAGATTGATTTCAACTGGTCTCCTTTTTCTTTAATTATCGAAGCAGTTTTTTAATATCTTTTCTCTTGTCTTCGGCATAAATTCTGCGAAGTTTTGGTTTTTCAATTTTTCCGGTTGGGTTCCTGGGCACATCGCCGAAATAAATTTTTTTCAATTGCTTGTATCTGGGAAGTTCCCGCTGGAATTCGAGTATATCGCTTTCACAAAGAATACATCCGGGTTTGACACTGATGATGCCTGCCGGAATCTCTCCAAGCCGGTCATCCGGTATCCCGATCACGGCAATATCTTTTATCTTGTTATTTTTCAGAAAAAAAGTCTCGATTTCAACAGGGTAAATATTTTCACCGCCGTAAATGATCATGTCTTTTTTTCTGTCCACAAGCCATATAAACCCGTCTTTGTCATATCTGGCAATATCGCCGGTTTTCAACCAGCCATCTTTGAGCGTCTGGGCCGTTGCCTCCGGGTTTTTGTAATATTCTTTCATCACCCCCGGCCCTTTGATAATGAGTTCACCGGATTCATTGCCAAAAAGAAGTTCACCGGATTTGTCCACTATTTTGGCTTCCCAGTCAAACCCGGGCAAGCCGATGGGGCCAACCCGGTTTGCATTTTTCACACCCAGATGGATGCATCCCGGCCCTGTGGATTCGGTCAGGCCGTAATTGGTGTCATAACCTTGTCCGGGAAAATATTCTTTCCAGGTTTCAATCAGGCTGGGCGGAACCGGCTGGGCACCGGCATGCATCAGGCGCCATTGGGAAACTGTATATTTTGAGAGATCAATGTCCTTATTTTCTATGGCAATGATGATGTCATGAATCCAGGGGACCAGGAGCCAGACAATGGTACAGGATTCTTCCGATATGGTTTCAATTATCCATTTAGGGTTTACGCCTTTCAAAAGGATGCCTTTTCCGCCCACAAGAAAGCTGCCCATCCAGTGCATTTTGGCCCCGGTGTGGTACAGGGGCGGGATGCAGAGAAAGACGTCGTCAATGGTCTGGTTATGATGGGCATGCTCTACATAACAGGCATGTTCCAGATTCATGTGGGTCAGAAGAACGGCTTTGGGTGATCCTGTTGTTCCGCTGGTGAAATAAAGGGCGGCATCATCGTCAATTGAAAGCTCAATTTTTGGAGGATGATCACCTGATCCTGTTTCGATAAAGGAATTATACTGAACGGCCCAGTCCGGACAGGAAATTGGGGGACCAGTGTAAATCCAGAGCCGGACATATGTTTCCAATTCATTTTTGATCGATTCAATCCGTTCGACAAACTCTTCACCGAAAATGAACGCTTTTGCTCCTGCTGTTTGGGTACAGATCAGGATCTTGTCGGATTCAAACCTGAAATTTAATGGAACGACCCAGGCACCTGTCGAAAGAATACCAAAATAAATAGGGAGCCATTCAAGGCAATTTGTCATCAGTTGTACAATTTTGTCCCCTTTTTTTATCCCGTATGAATCAAATGCATTGGCAAGTTTGTTGGATGTCCTGAAGAATTCTTCCCAGGTCAGAGTCTTTCTTGTATCAAAAGCCGGGTTTCTCTCGACAAGTGCAATCCTGTCCTTATGCATCCATGCATTTCTGGCTAAAATATCCGTGATTATCATGAGCCGCAACGAGTCCTTAGTATAAATAAAAAATCCTGCCGTGAACTATAAATTACGGCAGGATTATATTCAACAGGTTTTATGGGTCTTTATTTGTCTTTTTTGACCTCTTCAAAATCTGCATCAACAACATCATCATCCTGGGATGCACTTGATGAGCCGGCAGCACCCGGTCCGCCTTCCTGGGAAGCCTGCTGGTACATAACTTCCGCCAGTTTATGAGACGCCTGGGACAAAGCTTCAATTTTTTGTTTGAGCTGATCCACATTATCGGAATCTTTTGCTTTCTTCAGGTCTTCAATAGCAGATTCAATGTTCTTACGGGTTGCTTCATCAACTTTCCCGCCGTGTTCTTTCAAGGTTTTCTGCGTCTGATCAATGAGGGCTTCGGCACTGTTTTTTGTATCAACGAGTTCTCTCTTCTTTTTATCTTCATCTGCGTGCAGTTCGGCATCTTTCACCATTCTGTTGATTTCCTCTTCGGAAAGACCGCTGGCTGCCGTGATACGGATGGACTGCTGTTTTGCCGTGGCTTTATCTTTTGCCGCAACATGAACAATCCCATTGGCATCAATATCAAAGGTAACTTCTATCTGAGGCACTCCTCTGGGTGCAGGCGGGATATCGGCGAGTTCAAACTGCCCGAGGGTTTTATTGTCAGAAGCCATTTGCCTTTCACCCTGGAGAACATGGATGGAAACTGCAGGCTGGTTATCGGCAGCCGTTGAAAACACCTGGCTTTTTTTGGTAGGGATGGTTGTGTTTTTGTCTATGAGCTTGGTCATGACACCGCCAAGGGTTTCGATTCCCAATGACAGCGGAGTGACATCCAGAAGAAGGACATCATTCACATCTCCCTGGAGAACACCGGCTTGTACGGCTGCACCCATGGCCACAACTTCATCCGGGTTTACACCCCTATGGGGTTTTTTCCCGAATATTCTTTCAACACGCTCCTGAACGGCAGGCATACGGGTCATACCACCCACCAGAACGACTTCATCAACCCCACCAGGTCCGAGATTCGCTTCTTTCAAGGCATCGAGGCAGGGTTTTTCAAGCTTGTCCAGGAGATCTGAAACCAGGGATTCGAGTTTTGCACGGGTCAGTTTTACATCCAGGTGTTTAGGCCCTGAAGCATCTGCCGTAATAAAGGGCAGATTAATGCTGGTTTCAGTGGATGTGGAAAGTTCCATTTTAGCTTTTTCAGCAGCTTCTTTAAGACGCTGGAGGGCCATTTTGTCTGCCCGGATATTAATTCCTGTGTCTTTTTTGAACTCATCTGCAATAAAAGTAATGATTCTTAAATCAAAGTCTTCTCCGCCCAGGTGTGTGTCTCCTGAAGTTGACTTGACTTCAAATACACCATCACCGATTTCAAGGACGGAAACATCAAACGTACCGCCACCCAGATCAAATACGGCGATTTTCTCTTCCTTTTTTTTATCCAGTCCATAGGCAAGAGAGGCGGCAGTGGGTTCATTGATAATTCTCTTAACTTCAAGGCCTGCAATTTTGCCGGCATCTTTGGTAGCCTGCCGCTGACTATCATTAAAATATGCAGGAACGGTAATGACGGCTTCCTTGACTTCTTCTCCCAGGTAATCTTCTGCGGTTTTTTTGATATTGGACAGGATAAAGGAAGATATTTCAGCAGGGCTGTATTGTTTTCCTCTGATATTGATCCTGGTATCTCCATTGGATGCGGCTTCAATTTTATAGGGCAGGTTTGGGATATCTGTCTGTATCTCTTTTGAATTATATTTCCGGCCAATCAATCGTTTTACACCGAAAACCGTATTTTCAGGGTTTGTAATGGCCTGTCGTTTGGCGATCTGGCCTACAATCCGTTCCCCAGCCTCTGTGATGGCGACAATGGATGGCGTGGTCCGGCCTCCTTCCGCATTGGTGATGATTTTTACTTCCCCGCCAGCTTCCATGACAGCAACGCATGAATTGGTTGTTCCTAAATCTATTCCGATTATTTTACCCATAATATACCCTCCAAGATATCTTTAATTTTCTATGGTTTTTTCATTTTCTATTCTTTTTGAGACAACAACCATGGCAGGCCTGATTAATCTGTCATGAAGAAGATAACCATTCTGAAGTACCGCCGTCACTGTGTTTTCAGGAAATTCATCAGTTTCGAGCCGGGTGACGGCCTGGTGGAAATTTGGATCAAATGGTTCATTCCCGGCCTTAACAACCTTGACGCTGAACATTTCAAGCAGTTTTAAAATGTCCCTGTGAATCATCTTTACACCTTCAAGCAGGGCACCTTCATCTGAATCTTTTTCAGCAGAGGCAATCGCCCTTTCAAGGTTATCGACAACCGGCAGCATCTGCCTGAAAATTGTTTCATTGGCAAATTTTTTAAATTCATCAATTTCCCGCTGTTTTCTTTTTTTATAATTCTCGAATTCAGCAGACAATCTCAGCAATCGATCCTTTTCAGCAGCAAGTTGCTCTTTCACGGAGTTGAGTTCGCTTTCTTCAACCGTATCTGTTGTTTCTATTTCGGATTTTTCACCGGGTTCGATTTTTTCAGATAATTTTTCAGGAGAATCTTTGATTTTTCGATCATCTTTATTTTTTTTATCTTCTTTTGCCGATTTTCTCACTTGCTCAAAATTTTCCTTTTCCAATAAGAGTAATGATTAATATAGCGCAACAAAATTATGGCAGAAAAATAAGTCTGTTTGAAAGCATGTCAAGATATAAAAGAAAGGGCTCTGAAAGAAAAGATCCGGCCGGCAGAAGGGATAGCGGAAAATTGCTTAACCGGGATCGATCCTTGACACAGAAGAAATCACTTATCGCTGCTTCCTTCCGGACCTGACGAGGTTCATGGCCTTCTGTTACGAGGCGACCGGTCAGAATCATCCGCTCCCGGTCTGCACAGCCGGAAGGGATATATATAACCGGATCAATTCTTTTTTTCAAGTCTATTTATCTTTAAATCAATTAACATCATATTAAAAATATTGGTTGAACAACTATAAATTTTTGGTATAGTAATCCTACCCAGATTGTTGATTTTATGGTGTGCCAATGATATCCTCACGGTTATAACAGGATTGATAAATCTTTATCACAGGAGAATAGCATGAGCGAAATAGTAAACCAGGGCGATCAGACAATTGTTAAACCAGGTATGGATATTGTAGCTTCCATGGCTGAAGATTTTAAAAACGAACTGCTTTCCGTGATCAATGATTCTTCTGCCGGTCTTGTGATTGATCTTGCAGGTGTTGAAATGGTTGACTCCGTCGGCATTGGCGTGATTATTGCTGCTCACAATACACTGAGCCAGTCTGATCGAAAGCTGAAAGTAATCAATGTAACAAAAGATGTATATGGCCTTTTTACAACCATGCGATTAAACCGCCGGTTTACTGTAGAGGGTGTTTAAATCGCCAATAGGCAATGAGATGAGATCTGGAAAAGCATTTTGCTTTATTTGTTTTATTTTACTGTTTTTAATTTCAGCCTGCCAGAATGAGAAAGCTGATGACAATGATTATTCTGGTGTGTCAGACTTGATTTCCGGGAGAAATAAAGCGCGTTATGATACGGCTGAAAGGGCTCCTGTAAAAAATACCAGATCAAAACCTGTAGAAGAAAATATCGATACATCAAGGCAAGCACCAGATTCCAAGACAGAAGAAATCTTGCCGATTGTCCTTTATGAAGAAAAAGTGGATATTATCGGTTCGGAATCAAAGGAAACACTTGCAAAAGGCGTGGCATATATTAATAAAAATGGCCAGATCGTAAGAATCAAGATCTTAAAAGAATAAACCTATGAAATTTTTTTAAGAATGGATTTTAAAAAGGCAGTTTTTTTCTGTTGGATCCTGAAGGCAGATCAATATATTCTTTTTTATTTACTTTTCCGGATAATTCTTCTTTGACAGGCAGTGGCGGTATATCTGGAGGGTTTCCATCCGATTGAAAGCTTTCATTTCCTTTTATTCCTAATTTTTCTTCATATTCCCTGATTTTTAAATTTGCTTTGTAAATTTTGTTTATTGACTGTTCCTGGATATCCTCAAGATCTTTAATCGCCTTTTTTTGTCCGGTAATTTTTATTTTATAACCGTCTATTATTTTCCCGAAGTCAGCAGCAGCCTTCTTTTCAACGGACTGGGTCAGGGTTTTAGTCATGAAGATATTGATAAGCTCTGCAACAACAGCAATAATGGTTGCATAAATAAGCCCATCCGTCTGGAGGTAATAAATAATAGCGACTATAAGAACAGAAGTTAAGAATACCATTATAAAAAAATTTTGAAACCCAGGATAAAATTTCAAGCTGGTCGGGGCGAGAGGATTTGAACCTCCGACATCCTGCTCCCAAAGCAGGCGCGCTACCAGGCTGCGCTACGCCCCGTCTCTTTTATTTGACATGACCGTATTAAATACCATTATAAGTTTTTTATGGCAAGTGATTTTAAAAAAGGGGAGAGTTTTTTTCAATATTCAGATCGTTTCAATCAAGGATTGGAGGCATATTAATCATGAATGCCTTTTATCTGTTTTGGTTCCTGGGGCATCATGCATATAATTGTTGATTCCGGCAATTTTCTTGACAGTTTTATTGAATAGGGTTATCTTAACAAACTTTGTGAAATACTATTGTTATGCAATGTAATTAATATATTACAAATTTTTTGATTATTTATAATAGTGTTTGAAATATTATTCAATTGAAAAGGATTTATTACAGGACGGTGACATGCAGATAAAAATTGAAGACAAAAGCAGTG
>MGTJ01000027.1:0-591 GCA_001799395.1 Desulfobacterales bacterium RIFOXYA12_FULL_46_15
CTAAAATTGAATTGTTTTGCACTCATAAATGATGTAATGTCAAGTATCATTTGATTGATCTTGAATTTCATACATTTTATGCCTTAGTCTTCTATAACCATCAGTAAAGGGGAAAATTATGATCAGCTATAAAGACATCGGACTTGTCAACACCCGTACCATGCTCAAAAAAGCCGCGACAGGCGGTTATGCGGTACCGGCTTATAATTTTAACAATATGGAACAGTTGCAGGCCATTATCCAGGCCTGTGTGGAAACAAAATCACCTGTAATTCTTCAGGTTTCTTCAGGTGCGAGAAAATATGCAAATCAAACCCTTCTGCGCTATATGGCCCAGGGTGCTGTGGCCTATGCAAAGGAACTCGGGTGTGAAATCCCCATCGCCCTTCACCTGGATCACGGCGATACCTTTGACCTCTGCAAAAGCTGTATTGAAATGGGATTTTCCTCGGTCATGATTGATGGTTCCCATCATCCCTATGAACACAATATAAAACTGACAGCTAAAGTGGTTGAACTTGCCCATCAGCATGATGTAACAGTTGAAGGAGAGCTGGGTGTCCTGGCAGGGGTCGAAGATGAGGTCAGTTC
>MGTJ01000027.1:616-13423 GCA_001799395.1 Desulfobacterales bacterium RIFOXYA12_FULL_46_15
GCCGAAGTGGAGGATTTTGTAAAACGGACAAATGTGGATTCTCTTGCCATATCCATCGGTACCTCCCATGGTGCCAATAAATTTACCCCGAAACAATGCAAAAGAAATGAAAAAGGGGTTTTGGTTCCTCCGCCGTTAAGGTTTGATATTCTGAAAGAAATTGAAAACCGCCTGAACGGATTTCCTATTGTCCTTCACGGGTCTTCATCCGTTCCTGAAGAAGAGGTGAGAACCATTAACCAGTATGGCGGGAAACTTGAAAATGCCGTTGGTATCCCGGAAGAACAATTAAGAGAGGCAGCCGCTCTTTCAGTGAGCAAAATCAATATTGATTCCGACGGCAGGCTGGCCATGACCGCTGCGATACGAAAAGTCTTTTTTGAATCCCCAAAGGAATTCGATCCTAGAAAATATCTGGGACCGGCCAGGGATAGCCTGAAAAAGCTTTATATCCATAAAATCAATCATGTCCTGGGTTCCGCAGGCAAAGCATGAACTAAAATTCCGGAGGTTTTATGTTGGATGATCAAACTCATATTCCCAGTGAAAGCAATCAATGTCCAGGTTCTGAAACAGACAGGCTGAAACAGGAAATTTTTTATAATATCCGGTTTAACCTGGGGCTTGATCCGGAAGAAATGAATTGCTATACCTGCTTTATGGGGCTTGCCTTCAGCCTGAAAAACCGGTTGATCAACCACTGGATCAAAACCCAGAAAGCCTGCAGGGACAATCTGTCCAAACGGATTTATTATCTTTCCCTTGAATTTTTACCAGGACGGTTTCTAAAAAATTATATTGTTTCCCTGAACCTGGAGAACGTTACCCGCCAGGTTCTTTCAGAACTTGGGTTTGATCTTGATTCCATTGAAGAAGAGGAATGGGACCCAGGGCTTGGGAACGGCGGTCTCGGGCGTCTTGCCTCCTGTTATATGGATTCCATCGCCCGACTGAGGCTTCCTGGATATGGGTATGGGATTCGCTATGATTTTGGTATTTTTTACCAGGTTCTGAAAGACGGGTATCAGCAGGAAAAAAGTGATAACTGGATGCGCCGGGGAAATCCCTGGGAAATCATACGGTTTGAAAATATTCATAAAGTCGGATTTTATGGCCGTTCAGAGGCTTATACGGATATCATGGGAAATAAGAGGTTTCGTCTTGTCGACACCCAGGATGTGATGGCTCTGGCCTGCGATATGATGGTACCCGGCGTCGGGGATGAATTTGTAACCAATATGCGTCTCTGGACGGCCACCTCCAGCCGGGAGTTTGATCTTGATTTTTTTAACAGGGGCGATTATATCCGGGCGGCTGAAGACAAGGTATTGAGCGAGTCCATTTCCAAGGTTCTTTATCCCAGTGATGAGAGTGAAAAGGGAAAAGAATTAAGGCTTAAACAGCAGTACTTTTTTGTCTCGGCAACTCTCCAGGACATTGTTTCCCAGTACAGGAAAGAATACCAGTCCTTTGACACGTTTTCCGACTGGGCCGCCATCCAGCTGAATGATACCCATCCGACCATTGCCATACCGGAACTTATGCGTCTTTTAATGGATGGCTATGGTCTTTCCTGGTATGAATCCTGGATGATCTGCAAAAAAACCTTTGCCTATACAAATCACACCGTATTGCCCGAAGCACTGGAAACATGGCCGGTATCACTGCTAAGCAGGCTTTTGCCCAGGCATATGGAAATCATCTATGAAATCAACAGCCGGTTCCTGGAAGACCTGAAGGAAAAATATCCGGATGATCCGGATTTGTATACAAGGTTGTCAATAATCCAGGAAGGCCATGAAAAAAAGATACGCATGGCCCATCTGGCCATTATCGGCAGCCATTCGGTCAATGGAGTGGCTGCCCTGCATTCTCATATCCTGAAAACCAGCCTGTTTAAAGAGTTTGACCAGGTTTACCCGGGCAGGATCGGAAACGTGACCAACGGCATTACCCCGAGGCGATGGCTCCACCAGGCAAACCCCGGGCTTTCGGGTCTTATCACGTCGGTTATTGGCCTTGACTGGATATCCGATCTGTCACTTCTGAAGAACCTTATTCCTTATGCCGACGATCCTTTGTTCCAGTCCGAATGGCAGAAAGTGAAATTTGAAAACAAAAAAAGGCTTGGCCGGTATACTTTGAGAAAAACAGGGAAAGGCGTTAACCCGAACACCTTGTTTGATATTCACGCCAAACGGATACATGAATACAAACGCCAGCTTCTAAATATTCTTCATGTGATTCATCTTTATAACAAAATCAGGGAAAACAGCGACAGTGTCGACATCAGCCGCAGTTTTTTCTTTGCAGGCAAGGCAGCCCCGGCCTATTTTCAGGCAAAGCTGATCATCAAGTTTATCAATTCGGTGGCTGAAACCATTAATAAAGATATCCTGGCCAGGGGAAAATTAAGTGTTATTTTCCTGCCCAATTACTGCATTTCCCAGGCGGAAAAACTCATCCCGGCAGCCGATGTTTCCGAACAGATTTCCACGGCCGGCCTGGAAGCCTCGGGAACCGGTAATATGAAATTTGCCTTGAACGGGGCACTGACCCTGGGAACTCTGGATGGCGCCAATGTGGAAATCATGGAAGAGGTGGGAAAGGAGAATATATTTATTTTCGGTCTGAAGGCAGATGAGGTTGTCAAAAAAAAGCAGGAAGGGTATAACCCGAGACAATATTATGAGGGGAATAAAGACATTAAAAAAATTATAGATATGATTGACTCAGGATATTTTTCACCCGGGAATTCCGGGTTGTTTAAACCCATTGTCCATTCCCTTCTGGATAAAGGGGACTATTATCTGGTTCTTGCAGATTTTGAAGATTATGCCCTGACCCAGGAAGCAATTGCAAAGGTGTATAAAGATCAGCATCAATGGACACGGATGTCAATTTTAAATACCGCCAATATGGGAAAATTTTCCAGTGACCGGGCGGTTCAGGAATATGCAAGGGATATCTGGGGAGCCACACCGCTCCCTTGAATAACCTTCGACCTTAGCGGAGGATGAATGAACACTGAAATGGGTGACAGCCGGCAGAGCACGGTGACATTTGCAAGACTCCCCATATTTGATATTAAAAAAAATCTTTGGGGATATGAATTGATCTACATGTCTGCCGGTGAAGATAAATCCATCTGCCCGGAAACAGGAGACGGGCTGACGGCCGGTCTCCTGTCTGGGACTTCCCTTGCCCTGGACCAGATCATGGACAGGGAAAAAAAGATTATGATCGGCTTTTCCAGGAAAAATATCATGAAAAATCTTCCCTATGCCCTTCCGCCGGGGCGTACGGTTGTCAAACTGTCTGACCCTGAAGGATTTTCGGATGCATTTATTGCAATGCTTTTAAAATTAAAAAAAGACGGTTATCAGATCACAATTCCCTGGGTAAAAAATCATAATTCCTGCAAGGCGGTTTATGATCTTGCCGATATTATCTGCATTGATATTTTTGACCTGGTATTGCCGGATCTCACGGATATCTGCCTTAAGGCCTCACCTTACAAAGCAGCTATTCTCGCCGACCAGGTAAATAATCAGACCGGTTTTGACGTCTGCTGCAAGGCCGGATTTACCTTGTTCAAGGGGTCGTTTTTTAAAAAACAGGAAGATATATCAGTAAAAAAAGTATTATCAGGTACTGTTTCCAGGTTTGAACTGATGAAGGCCATTGAAAAGACCGATCCTGATTTTTCAGAACTTGCAGCCACCATCCAGGCTGACGTTACCATCAGCTTCAGGCTGCTTGCCTATCTGAACTCGGCTTCCTTCGGGTTCAGAAGGAAAATTGATTCCATCAAGGATGCTGTCACCATACTGGGCTGGAATAATTTGAAAAACTGGCTCAGGGTTGTCCTGTTGTCTGAGGTATCTGAAAACAGGAATGCTCCAGAACTGGTTTTTCTTTCTGCCCAAAGGGGAAAATTCCTCGAACAGGTTTGCCTCTCGCATGATTTCTGGGGGTTTGAACCAGACTCGCTTTTTCTCCTAGGGATGTTCTCTCTTCTGGATGCCCTGCTGAACCAGCCCATGACCGAGATCTTAAAATACCTTCCCCTGGCCGACAAACTAAAGGGTGCGCTTTTGATGCAGGAAAATAATGAATATGTCCCGCTTCTGAAACTTGCACGGTATTTTGAGGAAGCTGCATTTGAACAGACGGAAACCATGATCGGCCAGCTTGGCCTGGACACGGCAAAGGTGAAAGAAGCCTATTGCCATGCCCTTGAATGGGCCAATAAACTGAGTGAAATGCAGATGAAAAGATAATGTTAAAATTTGATTGCAGATGTAAAAAACCTTTCTGGAACGGATAAATGACTATAGAACAATTGACCCCTGATAAAATAATAAACGGATGGTTTTCCGAGACCTCAGACATGTGGCCCGGTATTGCTGTTTCCATTGAAATCGAAAAAACTCTTTTTTCCCGGAAAAGCATTTTTCAGCAGATTGATCTTTTTGAAACAAAGCATCATGGCAGGATGCTGGTTCTGGACGGGATTATCCAGCTTACGGATTTTGATGAGTTCGCTTACCAGGAAATGCTAGCCCATATCCCCATGTTTGCCCATCCTTTGCCTGAAAAAGTTCTTGTGGTCGGGGGAGGGGACGGTGGTATCATCAGGGAAGTTGCAAAACATGACACGGTTCTGTCCATCGATATCTGTGAAATCGATGAAAGGGTAATCCAGGTTTCAAAGGAATTTCTGCCTGGCATGAGTACCGGATTTAATGATCCACGGGTCACTGTCCATATTGCAGACGGCAGTGAATTTGTGCAACACCACCCGGCCACCTATGATGTTATTATTGTCGACTCTTCAGACCCGGTGGGTCCGGGGGAAATCCTGTTTGAAAAAATATTTTACAGTTACGGCAAAAGGGCGCTCAGGGACAACGGGCTTTTAGCCGTTCAGGCAGAATCTTTTTTTCTTCACCCGGACAAGGTTGAAAAAATTGTCAAAAACATGAAAGACTTGTTCGTTCATCACGGGTATGCCTATTCTCTTATCCCGACCTTTACGGGCGGCCATGTCGGCATCTGCCTCGGTTCTGACGGATATGATCCCTCACGGCCGTCCAGAGCCGTTTCAAAACAATTCCAGGCAGGCCTTAGATATTATAACCCGGAAATTCATAAAGCCTCTTTTGTATTGCCAAGGTTTGCGGAAAAACTGATAAGGGAAGCATAGGCCTTTTTCGCGATAATAAAATGCCAAAATTATTACCTGAAAAGCAGGTTTTTCAAATCAAGCAATTAAGAAATATTTTAATTGTTTTTCTTTCTATGGCAACGGCACTCTCAATGTATAATGTATTTTTTATTTATCCCTCGCTTACCGAGCTGATTATTGATAACACTAAAAACGATGCGGTCCGTGTGGCAAAGCATCTGGCTTCAACCTTTATGCCGGCAACAAGTGAGATACAGCCTTTCTCTGCTAATCCGGAAATCAGGTATGAAATCAAAAAAATAACCGATACATTTGAGCTGAACAAAATAAAGGTTTTCTCAAACACAGGTGAAATTATTTTTTCCTCTAACCCGGATGACATCGGAAAATTCAACAAGGAAAAATACTTTCATGAAATCGTGGCCCAGGGTAATGTTTATGCAAAAGTGCAAAAAAAAGATACTAAGTCCCTGGAAGGCCAGAAATTGACAGCCGATGTGGTGGAGACATATGTGCCGCAGATGAATGGGGATGTCTTCTTGGGGGCTTTTGAAATTTACTATGATATCACAGGCCGTAAAGAAAAATTTGATAAGCTTCTATCACTTTCTTCCGCAGTCTTATCCATTGTCGTGTTTGGGCTTTTAATTGCAATTGGGCTTGTTTGGCTAAAGGAAAATAAGACCCGGACTGCGCGAAGGATGGTTGAGAAAGCGCTGCTCAAGAGCGAGGAAAAACTGGCAGGGATTCTGAAGTCGTTTACCGATTTTGTCATCGTTGTGGACAGGGATTTAAATATTCTTTGGTCCAACAATATTACGGCTGATTTTTTCGGTACTGATCCTTCAGGTAAGAGATGTTACGATGTCTTTCATTCCCGAAATACACCCTGCACGACATGCCGTATTGAAAAATGTTTCCGGGATGGTCGCCGCGTTGAGGATGAAATTCAATGTATTGGGGCAAACGGCTCCCAAATAGACCTGTGGTATACGGCCAGTGTAGCCACCCGCTCTGAAGAGGATTTCCCGACATCAGTCATTGTCGTGTATCGGGATATTACCGAAAAAAAGCAATTGAGGGCAGAAGCTGTAAGGAGTGGCCAGTTAGCTGCTATTGGCGAGCTTGCAGCCGGTGTTGCACATGAAATCAATAACCCCATCAACGGAATTATTAACTGCGCCCAACTGCTTATCGATGAATGTGAAGAAGGCTGCGAACAGGCAGACATCTCCAAGCGAATCATCAAAGCCGGCAGCAGGATTGCCATGATCGTCCGTAATCTTTTATCTTTTGCGAGGAATACGGAAGATGACCCACAACCGGTCAGGGTTAAACGATTGCTGTCTGATTGCCTGGATTTGACCGAAACACAGATACGAAAGGATAATATAGACCTTAAAGTGAATATTCCGGATGAAATTCCGGAAATAAGGGTGAGAAGTCATCAAATTCAGCAGGTATTTTTAAACATCCTCAGCAATGCCAGATATGCACTTAATAAATGTACCGCTATTGCCCCTAAGAATAAAACAATTGAAATTAAAGGGGAATTGGTAGATAAGCATATCCATAAATATGTCCGTTTGATTTTTTTTGATAACGGCACGGGTATACCGGCTGATATAATGAATAAAATCTGTGACCCCTTTTTTTCAAGCAAGCCGGCAGGTGAGGGAACGGGTTTAGGGTTAAGTATCAGCCATTCCATTATTAAAGATCATGGCGGCACACTGAATTTTGACAGCATCGAAGGGGCCTATACCAAAGTAATAATAGACCTGCCGGTTCCGGATGAGGATGATTTTGAAGAGAAAAAATAAAATTCTGATTATTGAAGATGAAGAAATTTTAAGGTTTACTTTTAAATCATTTCTTTTAAAAGAAGGGCATGAAGTTATCACAGCCATTGATTATTCTTCTGCTGTAAAGCTCATTTCTGAATCTGAGCCAGATTTAATTATCGCAGACATTATCCTGGGAGGCAATACAGGTATTGATCTTCTCAGGAAAGTGAAGGAAATCGGTATACAATGCCCGGTCATCATGATTACCGGGCAGCCAACTGTTGCAACAGCGTCTGAATCCGTTCGCCTGGGTGCTTATGATTACCTGTCCAAACCGGTTGAAAAATACGAACTTATCAAAATAACCACCCGTGCCCTGCAATATCGTTCAATGATGGAAGCAAAAGATCAAATGGAGAAGGAAAAGGAAAAATACCGGTCTGAACTGGATACTATTTTCAGGAGTGTTCAGGAAGGTATTGTCACAGTTGATGCACAAATGAATGTGACAAAGATGAACACTGCATTTGAGCGGATCTGCGGAATGGCCGGTAAAAATATCATCGGCAGGCGATTGTCTGATATTGCAGGTCCATGCCATCAGGCATGCCGCCATGTTCTGGAAGAAGTTTTGCAGAGTCAAAAAAAAATCAAAACCAGCCGGGTTGAATGCAAACATCTTGACAAAAAAAACCAGATTGTTGTCCTGACAGGCTCACCCTTGCGTGACCGGGAAAACAATTTTTCAGGTGCTGCCCTGGTCGTCCGGGATATGACCCGGGAAACTGATCTTGAAAACCAGTTGAAACCCAGGCATAAATTCATGGGTATCATTGGCAGAAGTAAAAAAATGCAGGAATTATATTCCCTTTTGGAAGATCTGGCTGATTCACCTGTAACCGTCCTTATCACAGGTGAAAGCGGCACAGGCAAGGAACTGGTAGCCGAAGCACTTCACTATGGTGGCAGCCGGGCGCAAAAACCCTTTGTAAAGGTCAATTGTTCCGCTCTTGCAGATTCTTTGCTTGAAAGTGAATTATTCGGCCATATCAAAGGGGCTTTTACAGGTGCGGTAAAAAATCAGTTGGGACGATTTGAGATGGCTGACAACGGCAGTATCCTGCTGGATGAAATCGGTGATATCTCGCCAGGATTACAATTAAAACTGCTCCGCGTTATCCAGGAAAAAGAATTTGAACGCGTAGGAGAATCAATCCCGGTTAAGGTGGATGTACGAATTATTTCCAGCACGAATCAATCGCTGAAAGAGCTGGTTCAAAAAAAGAAATTCAGGGCAGATCTTTATTACAGGCTTAAGGTTGTAGAGATAAACCTGCCCCCTTTGCGTGAGCGGATCGGTGATATCCCTTTGCTTACCGGGCATTTTTGTAAACTATTCAATAAGCGGTTTAACAAAGATATTGACGGTGTATCCGATGATGTCATCCAAATCTTATCCAATTACCCCTGGCCTGGGAATGTCAGGGAAATGGAACATGTTTTGGAGCACGCTTTCATGTTGTGTCACATGAATTTTATAACAGTTGACCATCTTCCTTTGGAAATAAGCGCCTATCAAAACAAGTTCTTTCCCTCTTCTTCTAATAAGAATCCGGCCCTGGATATCAAGGATATTCTCCATGCGCTTGAAAAGACCGATGGCAATAAGGCCAAGGCTGCAAGACTGCTGGGGATTAATCGAAAAACCATCTATCGCAGGCTGATTCTTCACGGCATTGAAGATTAAATGAAATAGGCATTCAAAACAAGGATATGGGACGTCCCACTAGTGGGTCATACCACTGTTGGGACATGTCACAGGTTTATCCAGTCTCTTTACCCTCTCTCTTCGGTTTTTATTCTATAACTATTTGAAAAAAATGAATTATTATCGTAATAAAATTTTTCTTTTTAAGTGGCATGTCTCTTGCTCTATGTTCGCATAGCCAATAACCGCTGTAAGTGTCGGCATGGTGATTAACAATGATGGAAGATGAAATTAGAAAATCTACAGGCAGGGGTAAAAAAATATGAACCGCCGAAACTTTTTAAAAACTGCAGCCCTTGCAGGATGCGCTGCTATGATCACCGGAGTCCCGCTGGCGACATATGCCATCTTTCCGGCTTTGAAAGATAATCCGGGAAGCTGGATCGATTTCGGATCTGTTGAAAACTTGGAACTGGACAATTTTAATATGCTTTCCTACGAATTCATGGTGAAAGACGGTTGGATCATACTTCCCCAAAGAGGATTTGTTTGGGCACGGGCTGATGCAGAAAAACAGATTAAAATATTTTCGTCAACCTGTACTCATCTGGCCTGCAACGTTATCTGGCAGGAAGAAACCCAGGAATTTATATGCCCTTGCCATTCGGGACGGTTCAATGCACAGGGCATGCCCGTTGCAGGTCCGCCATCCCGTCCCTTATCTGTTTTAGAACATAAAGTGACGGATGGGAATTTACTGGTATTTATGAAAGTGTAATATTAACCCGCTATTATTTAGGAGAAGACAAATGATGCATGTGAAATTTACTATCGGTTTGAGTCTGTGCCTTGCACTGTTCATCGGTGCCCTGCATTTTTCAGCCTCAGAAGCCATGGGGGCTTCCAAACAGGAACTCATTGCCGCCAAGGTGAAGTCGGAGCCTGCAGGATTGGATGATGCCGCCTGGGAAACATCCAAGGGAATAGTTGTTCCCTTTGAGGGTAAAGAAGCATTTGCCGGTAAACATACCAGTGTTACCGTCAAAACAGTTTACACGGATGACGGCATCTTTTTTCTTTATCAATGGAAAGATGCAAACCAAAGCGTTACCAAAGAGGCCTGGCAGTATGAAAAAGGAAACTGGATTCATCAGAAAGGTAATGAGGATCGGATTTCCATGTTGTTCGAGATCGACCGGATCAATAATTTCGCCACCAAAGGATGTGCAGTTGTCTGTCATGTTCCCGACGGGGCAACCAATGCCAGAGAAGGCAAATTCGGGACATCAACAGATGCAGAAAAGGGTGATCTGTGGCATTGGAAGGCCGCTCGTTCTGATCCGGCAGGCTTTGCTGACGATGGATGGTTGACAATCATCAGTGAGAAAAAAGGAGGCCGCAAGAGCGATAAAGGTGAAGGGGGTGACAAGAAAAACATAACCGATGACAAATCCAAACCCAAATATATGATAGCCCAAGGTAAGTCTTTGGATAAAAATGGAATTTTGCTTGCTTCCCACGCTGTGGAGATCACCGATTATTCTGTTTTCAAAGATGGGGATACCATTACGTATTGCATGCCTAAAAATTTCACCGACTCTTTTGGCGATATAAAAGCTAAGAGTCGTTATGCCAATGGTGAGTGGACGGTCATGCTGTCCAGAAAACTTGATACTGCTAACCCGGATGATACTGCTTTTAATATAAAAAGAAAATACAATTTTGCCATGGCACTGTTTGATAATTCCGGGGATGAAGACTCTTACGATTCTGAAGTGATCACCCTTAAATTTAAATAACGAGTTTTTTCAAGGTGGAACCGGTGAATGATATGCGCGTGGAAACCCGATCTCAAAAGATAATTGAATTGTTATCCCTGGGAGAGAGCAGAGACAGACTGCTCGCTTTTGAAGTTCCAAAGGATGCCCTGACATGGACCCGTTTTTGCGGCTCCCTGCTCCTTGTTTTGCTCATTTTACTATTTTTTTCGGGAATCTTCATGGCATTTTATTATTCACCAGTTCCTGGAACAGCTTATGACAGTGTTGATTTTGCCTTGTTCAAGATTCCCTTTGGCAGTGTTGTGAAGGGTATTCACCATTATTCCTGGAATCTTTTGCTCATGGTCATGGGAATTCATCTTGGCCGTTCCCTGATCCTTGGCAGTTACAAGGCGCCCAGACAGATGGTCTGGGTTACGGGTGTCATAATTTTGTTTTTTGTGCCGCTGTTTATCATTACCGGAGATCTTTTACCCTGGGACCAGACAGGTTATTGGTCAACCCAGGTCCGGTTGAGTATCATCTCTTCGGTTCCTTTTATCGGTAAAAGTGCCGCACGATTCCTTCTGGGCGGATCATTGACTGGTGTTGTGGCTTTAACCCGGTTTTATATTTTCCACATCCTGCTGCTTCCCGGTTTTTTGGTTTTATTTTTAGCAATGCATTTTCATTTTATCCGTCATAGAGGGCTATCAGAACCGCTTGGTACAGATCCTGTATTCCGGCCCAGGATTCCATTTTACCCAAACCTGGTAAACCGGTGGCTGTTTTTGTTTATTATTGTTTCTGTCGTTCTGGCTATTATCAGCCGGCACTGGACACCCCCTTTGGGTGATCCTGCCGATCCCACGGATTCATCCTATATCCCCAAACCAGAGTGGTGGGTTCTGTTTTTGAACCAGCTGGTATCAGTATTTAAAGGAGGTCTGGCAGTGTTGGGATCAACGTTGATCCCTGCAGGACTGGCAGGTCTGCTGATAGGGTTACCGTTCATGGATCGATCCCCCTATCGGCACCCGGCCGGCCGGTGGAAGATTCTGTTATCTGCTGCAATACTCTCTGGCTTTATTATAGGACTTTCAATAATGGGGTACCTGGAACACTTTGTCCTGGTTAAGCATTAACCCTTAAATCAGGGCGCGAAAAATAAAAAAAACATGAAAGACCTGTTCGTTCATCACGGGTATGCCTATTCTCTTATCCCTTGACGCGATGTTCAGGGCTGCTGCTGGGTAATGCAGTGGATATTGCCGCCGCCAAGGAGAATCTCCCTTGCTTTGACAGGGATGATTTTCCTTTTGGGAAAAATCGATCGGACAAGGGCAAGGGCGTCCTCATCATGGGGATCATCAAAAACAGGCATGACTACACCGCTGTTGGCAATATAGAAATTGACATAGGAGGCGGCAAGACGCGCTCCTTTTTCCCTGATCATGCCCGGGTTGGTTTTTTCAATGCTTTTGCTTTCTTCTTCAGACATAAAAAGGGGACCCGGCTGGTGAAGTTTATGGACAGTGATCGCTCTTCCCTTTGCATCCCGTGCTTTTGACAGCCGTTTCAAGGCATCCTCCGAAATTTCATATTGAGGGTCTGACGGATCATCGGTCCAGTGAAGCAGAACTTCTCCAGGTTTTGAAAAACAGCAGATATTGTCCACATGACCGTCGGTTTCATCCATTACCACTCCCTGGCTGAGCCAGATAATGGTGTTGATCCCAAGGTAATTTTTCAGGATGAATTCTATTTGATCCTTTGACAGGGACGGATTCCGGTTCGGGTTTAATAAGCATTGCTCCGTTGTCAGAAGGGTTCCTTCCCCATCTGTGTGGATGGATCCGCCTTCAAGAATGATGGGGGCTTTATAGCCGTTGACATTAGTTTTCTCCATAACGGACCGGGCGATTTTTTCATCCTTGTCCCATGGGAAATACAAACCGCCGTTTAGCCCACCCCAGGCATTAAATCCCCAGTCAATTCCCCGGACCTCTCCCTGACGGTTCTTCAAAAATGTGGGGCCCACATCTCTCATCCAGGCATCATCGGATTCCATTTCAACCAGGATGATATTTGAATGTGATGATAAAAGGTGTTTTGCAGTTTGAAGCCCCTGTTTAGAGACTCCCATAAAAACAGGCTCAAAAAGGGCAATGGCCTTTGCAACTGCGCTAAAGGCTTTTTTTGCAGGCCCTGCATCAAGCCGCCAGTTGTCTTTGCGCTCCGGCCAGAGCATCCAGCAGCAGGAATGGGGCGCAAATTCACCAGGCATAAAAAAGCCGTCTTCGTAGGGGAGGGTGTCAAATATCCGGATCATGCCTGGTTTCATTTTTTTTGATTCTTAGC
>MGTJ01000027.1:13475-18168 GCA_001799395.1 Desulfobacterales bacterium RIFOXYA12_FULL_46_15
ATTTAATGGGATTTCACCCTTGTCCATGCCTGGTCGACCACCTTGTTGCTTTTGCCCAGGTCTTTTACAAAATGAAGGGTTTTAGTAATTTCAGGTGTGGGCCAGATACCCGGATTCTTAAGATCTTCCTTGTTCAGGAAGGGAATAGCGGCATCATTGGGGGTTGCATACTGGTTATAATTGGAAAGGGCTGCCCCCACCTCGGGCTCAAGCACCCAGTTGATCCATTTATGGGCCGCCTCTAAATTGGGGGCCTTGGCCGGGATGCACATGGAATCGATCCAGATTTCACTGCCTTCTTTTGGAACGATAAATCCGAATTTGTCCGGCTCCTTGGAAACCGTCTGGATGGAATCCCCATTATAGACGACTGCAGCATCTGCAACACCGGAAATGACATCATTCTTGCCGCCGACACCACCTTTGAACCCAAGGCATTCTTTACGTTTTTTGGTATCAATGAGAAGATCCGAAGCTGCTTTCAATTCTTTGGGATTGGTTGAATTAAAATCATATCCGAGATAGACAAGGGTAATTCCCATCATTTCCCTGACAGAATCAATAAGGTAGAACGACCCGGGTTTCTTTTTCGGATCAAAGATAATATCCCAGGAAGCCACATCACTGTCTTTTAATTTTGCTTTATTATACATAAGACCCACGGTTCCCCATTGCCAGCCGACCGAATATTTATTGCCCGGATCAAAGGAGGCATTGGAAAATTTTGTTCCCAGGTTTTTTATATTCGGAATTTTGGAATGATCCAGGGGAACGATGAGTTTCAGGTTGATGAGGCTTGTGATGATGAAATCGGTCGGGATAATGATATCATACTGGCCCAGGCCCCCGGCCTGAAGCTTTGCCATCATCTCTTCATTGGATTCATACATGTCGAGCTTGACTTTTATCCCGGTCGCTTTTTCAAAATCCTTGGGCATATTTTCTTCATCCATGTATTCAGACCATGTAAAGATTTTCAATTCCCCATTGCCGCAAAAAGCCGGTCCTGAAAATAAAATCAGAACCAAAAGCAACGCCAAAACCATTAATGCTGATTTTTTCATTTTTTTTCTCCTAAATTCGGGTTAATCTTACCTGATTTACAATCGTTTTTGCTTTTTATTCACTTTTCTTGTTATTCTTTCCATACAGATCACAAGGATGACGGTCACCATCAGGACAAGGGTGGACAACGCATGGATCTGAGGAGTTACAACCCTTCTGACGGCAGCATAAATATAAAGCGGAAGCGTGATTGAATCCGGGCCTGCCGTAAAAAAACTGATGACAAAATCATCCAGGGACAGGGTAAAGGCCAGCATGGCACCGGCAATGATGCCGGGCGCCAGCAGGGGCAGGGTCACTTTCATGAGCATATATATCGTACCGGCATACAGATCCCTTGCCGCTTCTTCAATTTCTTTGCCGATCCCGGCAAGCCTGCTCCGGACCACAAGGGCGACAAATGCTGTCTGAAAGGTGATATGGGCGATGATCATGTTCAAAAGGCCGGGGTCAAAGACAGAGGTCAGGGTTCTTAAAAAACCAAAGGCAACCACCATGGCAGCGGCAAAAATAATATCCGGGATGATGACCGGCAGATGCATGACGAGATCCAGGGCCGTATTCATTTTCCCGGGCCATGGGAAACGGTCCATGCCGATGGCCAGGATTGTTCCGAGGATGGTCGATACAAAGGTTGACACAAGGGCCAGGACAAGGGTGTTTGAGGCAGCCTGGAGAATGAGGTCATTCTGAAAAAGCTTGACATACCAGTCCAGGGTGAATCCTTTCCATTCAAGGCCGTATTTGCTGTCGTTTACTGAAAAAAAGGCAACGGCCATGAGGGGAAGATATAAAAATGCCATGGTAGACAGGGCTGAAACAGCAACAAGCAGATTTATTTTTTTCATATGAGATCAATCCCCCTGTTTTTTCTTTTATACAGATACAGGCTGAACAGGGTCAATATCATCAGCCCTATGCTGATGGCAGCACCAAAGGCATAATCCCTGCTGGCTCCGAACTGTTGCTGGATCAGGTTCCCCACCAGCATGTATTTGGCTCCGCCCAGGAGATCGGGAATGACAAACATGCCCATGGCCGGCACCATTGTCAGGATAATCCCGACAGACAGGCCCGGAAGGGTCTGGGGCAGGATGGCATGCATGAAAATCCTGAAATTGGATGCATAGAGGTCCTGGGCAGCTTCCACCAGGGTCCAGTCCATACGTTCGATACTGGAAAAAAGGGGCAGGGCCACAAAGGGAAGAAACATGGATATCATTCCCAGATATACGGCCATGGCACTGGGGTACAGCGGCATCCCGGCAGGAACCAGGTTGAGGAAAGCTGCCAGTCTGGCAAAGGGCAGTTCCGGGGCCAGGATCAGAAACCAGGCATAGGCACGGATCACCATATTGGTCCAGAACGGGATGATGACAATGGTGAGCCACAGATACCTTGTCCTGGGCGGTTTTCTTGCAATATAAAAGCAAAGCGGATAGGAAAGCACAACAGACAGGCCTGTGGTCACAAAGGCGACCCAGACAGAACGTAAGAGAATATATACATAGTCCAGGGTCCATCCGAATATGCCGTATCCGATGAGACGGGTATAATTTTCCAGGCTGAATTCCCATATGAGGTTGCCATAGGTTCCCCTGCCGGCAAAGCTGACAAGAACCAGGATGAATCCGGGCAGAACGAGAAAAAGAACGAGCCAGAGCATACCGGGAGTCAGGAAAAACACACCCCTTTTCAGCAGTTTATTGCCGGTAATGAGTTCCCCATACCAGATGATGAGCTTATTCATTTAGCACCGCGATTTCTTTGGGTGCAAGATCCAGCCACAGCTCATCCCCGATCTTGATACGGCTGTATGTACTGGTTCTCAGCCGGACAGGTCCCGGGACCAGGGAAATATCAAGATTGGTCCCCCGGTAAATGATTTCAGTCACGGTTGCGCGAAGACCGTTTTTAAGAGGTTTTGTGTCAGAAATCCTGATCCATTCCGGCCGTATGGCAATGACCCCTTTTTCCCAGGCCGGCGGTTTTTCCAGCTCAAATATGCCGATTGCCGTATGAAACAGGCCATCCTTATAATTTCCGTCAATCAGATTGGCTGACCCAAGAAACTCTGCCACAAACCTGTTTTTGGGAAAATCATAGACTTCGGCAGGCGTTCCGTACTGGATGATCTGCCCGTCCTTCATGACGGCAATCCTGTCGGATACTATAAGCGCCTCATCCTGGTCATGGGTGACAAGGATAAAGGTCTGGCCGAGTTTCTGCTGGAGCCTTCGAAGTTCAATCTGGACCTGGGCACGAAGTTTGGCATCCAGGGCTGACATGGGCTCATCCAGCAGCAACACCTTTGGTTCGTTGACAAGTGCCCTTGCCAGGGCCACCCGCTGGCTCTGACCTCCGGAAAGCTGGTGGGGGAAGCGCTTGGTCATCTCACCCAGTTCCAGCATTTCCAGGGTATCTTTTACCCGTTGATTCACCTCTGCGCCCGGAACTTTTCTTGAGCGAAGGCCAAAAGCTACATTATCAAAAATATTCAGATGCGGGAACAGGGCATAGTTTTGAAAAACCGTATTGATATGGCGTTTGATGGCCGGCAGTCCTGTAATGTCTTCTCCGTCCAGGATAATCCGGCCCGAGTCCTGGAGTTCCAGCCCGGCGATCATGCGAAGCAAGGTGGTTTTCCCGCATCCGGAAGGGCCTAGAAGTGTAAAAAATTCCCCGGAATGGATATCTTTTGACACATCCCGCACAGCATGAACTTTGCCGAAGGTTTTGTTGATCCCTTTAAGACTTAACCCTTTCATAGGCCGATAGTAAATCCCTTTGGTGTTGGACATTAAAATATTAAAAAAACCAGCGCAATACCATAGCAGAATTATTTGGCTTTCGAAAGTTTTTTCATTGTTTTTTCCATTGCCGAACCTGTTTGTGTTCGTAAGGATTTAAACACACAAAAACACAAAAAAACATAAAAGACCATTTTTGAGTTGACAGAAGATATTTCTCCGTGCAATGTCAAAGATGCCGGAATAATTAAATTGACCGGTTGCAGGAAATCAATAGTTTTCAACCGGTTTTTTTTAAGAGGGAATGGGTATGATAATCATTCAAAATGGAGAGGTATTCGGGCCAAAAGCTTTGGGCAGACGCGATATTCTGACAGGGGGGGGCGAGATCCTGGCCATTGCGGAAAAGATAGATCCAAAGGGTCTGCCTGGTGAGGTATATATCATTGATGCTGACGGGATGCTTGTGATCCCCGGGTTTATTGACGGACACCAGCATTTTACCGGGGGCGGGGGTGAAGGAGGGTTTGAAACCAGGACACCTGAGATGCAGTTGTCCATGAACATTGCCAATGGTGTGACCACGGCCATAGGGCTTCTGGGAACAGATGCACTGACACGGACGGTGGAGAGCCTTTATGCCAAGACTCAGGCTTTTAATGCCGAGGGCATGACCGCATTGATGCTGACCGGGTCCTACTGGCTGCCGTCCCCCACTATCTTGGGGACCGTGGGCCGGGATATAATTTATATGGGGCCTGTCATTGGCGTGAAGCTTGCCATGGCAGACCAGAGAGGTCCCCATTTTAATGCCAGAGAACTGGCAGCCCTTGCATCGGATGTCCGTGTGGCAGCCCTTGTGGCAAATAAGCCCGGAA
>MGTJ01000028.1:0-62927 GCA_001799395.1 Desulfobacterales bacterium RIFOXYA12_FULL_46_15
TTCAAACACGGCCCGACCCAGAATGGGTTCAAAATATTTATAATATTTCTTTTCCATGGCCTGCATGACAACAAGCAGCGTCTTATTCGACATCAGACTGATATATTTTCCTTCTTTAAACCATTTTCGGAAATATGAATTTGCAATGATTTTTAAATATTTATAATAGGGGGTTGTAATCGCTTCGCCTCCGTTATCTTCAATGAAATGAACCAAATCCTGGTTCATAATATCATTGTCGCGCACATAAAGGTCTCCGAAAATACCAATTTTGGGTCGTTTACTCTGTTTGGTGTGTATGTTCATAAACATATTCATGATTGCCTTTATGGATGATTCCTTGTCCCCCCCTTTTTCAAATGTGTTGCATAAAAGCGACAATGCTTCCTTGAGTATCTGGTCCGTTTCTCCTTTATGAATTTCATAAGGCCTGATTTTGCATCCTATACTTCTTAAAAGTCCACCGAACATATAGGCAAAATAGGCATTGGTAGAGGCTTTAAATGAAATGTCAAACAAAGAAAGCTCTCCTTTATAAATTTCTGCTTTCTCAAATCCATTGCCGTTCCTTTCAAGTATTTTTTTAATATGATAGGGATACATTTTAATATTACAGGCTATTTCCGAAGGATTTAACCATATCGCACAATCAGAAGGATCAAGATTATTTTTTTCCACAGTATACATAAATGCGGCAGCCACTGCATTTAAAGGAATACATTGTCCTGTATTGGTCAGAATGCTCTTTTTCAATGTATCATGGTTTTCTTCCATTAAAAGGGCCTTATACCCCTCATTTTTAAAAACAGATACAATAAGATTTCCGGTAAAGGTATCCCAGTTTGGGAAAAGTATGGTTTTGTTTCCTATTTTTGATAAGAATTTTGGGTGAAGATGAGAAAAGTCCTTATTCTTTTCATCTGATGCAGATGTGTTATGGTTAAGGAATGCCTGGACGGCAGCCTCTACTCTTGTCTCATAGCCTACGCTGGAATCATGCTCATCGAGTTCCAATATCAGATAGGGTTTGTTATGGGTTTCCATTATCTGTTTAAAATAGTCTATCCCAAACGAATCTGGTGCGCATTTAAATGAGGTGATATAGACTGGATAAAGATGGTCAGTTTTTGCCGCAATAAATGCAGTCTTGAGAATCTGAGCCACATATTTCCAGTGGATTTCTTTTAATAAAGGGTCGATTTCAGAAAAATCAATATTTTTAGTATCCAGCATATCCTGGAAAAATACTTTTATACCAAGGTTTGAAAAAAGCCTGGGGATATTATTGTTCATTGTATCGGTCAAAACCGTATAGGGTCTGCCGATCAGAATAACATTAATATCAGAACCCGGGGCCCTGTGTTTTTCAAATAGTTTCTGCTTTTTGATTTTACAGGTCTCATTAAATTCTATGGCGCTGTCATAAGCCGACGAAATGTCGAAAAAGGAAAACAAAAAATCCGATGATATATTTTTTAATGTTTTATACAATTCCAGTTTGGTATGGAAATTTGTATAAAGGTATTTGATTATTGGGGAAATTAATCTTTTTTTATCAAATTCGGATAAGCATGAAATAACTGATGGGGAGAATTGGGTATAATAGCAATGCTGTCTTCGCCTGTCTTTTTTTCCTGTGTTATCTTCAAAATAGAAGGGCAGGAAAACATAATCTGCAATACTCATCAAATAGTCTATATGCCCATGCAGGGATACGACCGGAGCGCAAAATTCTGCTTTAGCGATCCTTTTCCCTGTCTTTACAGGATTCTTCAATCCGGTACTTGTAACTGTTTTAATACCCAAGCTTGAAAAAAAATAAATCCAGAAATCAAGGTCTTCAAACAGATGCAGTGCTTTTGGAATACCGATTGTAAAATCATGCTTTATGGCAGTCTTTTTAATTTTAGGGGTAGCCTGGCTTCTTAATTGCAAAAGACTGTAGTTGCCTTTCTGAGGAATTTTTTTATTTGTCTGATAATCCCTGCCACATAAAAAACCATAGGCAAGGGTTTCCCCATTCACTTCAGCAATGGTCAGTTTGCAATAATTCGTACATATCTGGCAGGTTTCCCGGCGTACCGGGATCTCGGATTTCCATAGCCCGAATCCTCTGAAGCCGGAGATATCCGGCTGCTTTTCCTTTAGCATCAACGCAACTCCCATGGCCCCCGTCAAATGGCAGTATTTTGATATGTGAATGGGTCTTTGCAATTTTTGCTCAAACGCAGCAATAAGCGCTTTATTTTTTGCTGTTGCTCCCTGGAAAAGAATGCAATTTCCTATTTTTCCAATATTGGCAACTTTTGTAAGATAATTATCTCTGACAGAATGAAGAACCGATGCAAGGATTTCATTTTTTTGATATCCCTGGGCAAAAAAATAATTGATATCCCTTTCCATAAAAACTGTGCAGCGATCACTGGTCATAGGAGAAGAAACACCTTCCGTCAAACGGGAATATTCAGACAGAGGACAGCCTAATTTAAGTGCCTGCTCTTCAATAAAACTTCCTGTGCCTGCAGCGCACACCGTATTCATAACTGAAGCTGTAACTATTCCATTCTTTAGGAGGGTGAATTTTGCATCCTGCCCCCCGATTTCAATGATGGTGTCCACGTTGCTGTTTAAATTATATGCAGCAGTTGCATGGGCTGTTATTTCATCCGGTTCAATATCGGCCCCTATAATTTTCCCGGCCATTCTACGCCCGGAACCCGTTGTCCCACAACCTTTTATCTTAATTTGAATTCCATATGTTTCAAGAAATATATCATAAGCTTTGAATATTTTTTGAATTGCCTTGACAGGCTTTGACGCTGTCTTCGTATAAAACCCGACGACCGGAATCCCTTCATGATTCATAAGAATACTTTTGGTGCTTGTCGAACCCACATCCAGCCCCAGATACCCTTCCTTTAAAGATATAGATTCCGGATTCTGATAAATGTCGGTTTCAACGTCTTCGCTGATATAGGAAGAAAAACATTTAAATTCAGGATATTGAGAAAGCTTAAGCTCAAGTGGGGGATATAAAAGATGAGATTGGTTTCGTGAATTTAAAAAGACATCTTCAAAGGAAAAAAGGGTTGTTTTTTGAATATTTTTATGAAGCAAAAGGTCATCCATCAGACAAAGCGCAGCGCCGGCGGCGCCATAGAATTTAGAATTTGAATCGGTAATGAATTGACAACCTGTTATTTTTTCAAGATGGTTTTTTACAGCATCATTATAGGCGACACCTCCACAGAAAATAATTTTTTCACCTGCATGGCTGAATTTAAAAAGAGTATTGGAAATATTTTTTGCCAGGCCATAACACAGCCCATCACAAATCTGCTCAATACCATAACCCTCCTGCTGGGCATGGATCAGGTCGGTCTTCGCAAAGACTGCACAACGGGTTGCAATTTCAGGGATTTTTTTTCTATTCAGAAGCGCTTTTCTGCTAAGTTCCTCAGATCCTTCGAAAAGATTCAGTCTTCGGGCCTGCTGATCAAGAAAACTGCCTGTCCCGGCAGCGCAGGAGGTATTCTGTTTTGCCCCAAGATAGTGCTGAGCTGCATCAAACCGGCTTAATGAAAATTTTTCACCACCAATATGTAAAATCGCATCAAATTCATTATGATAATATTTTGCAGCTCGAATAAGGCTGAACTGATCATCATAAATTTGATTCGCATGAAAAAAAGAAGGGGTGGAATCTGTTGCGGCAACATAGCCTATCCGTTTAATTTCAACATTCTCGATCATTTTCAAAAAACATTGTTTGACCTCACCATGATGTGTTGCACTTGAGGAAAAAACGATTTTCCCTTTGAGCGTCAACAAAACCATATGAATTGAAACAGAGCCGATATCAACACCAAGAATACAGAATGCAGAGTTTATCATTATAATTTTTCCTTAATATGATTCCAGAATTCCAGTACGCCTTTAAACCATCCATCCATGAACATTTGTTCATCATCCACAGAACTTGACTCTCGATTTCTGGACAGGTTTGTCGCATCATAAATTTTTTTAAAATAGGCACTCATTTTTGAATCAGAAATTAATTTATACGTATCATTAAAGTTTAATACGTATAAAAGATCGCCATAATGGGCAATTTTTGCCCACTGAACGCCCTCGGCTTTACCCAATGAATAATATTTTCTTTCCCAGTTCTGTTTTTCCTGTTTCAGCCGCTTAATAATGTCAGCCATATCAAAATCTTCTGATATTCTCTTCTGAAATTCCTCTTTTCTCTGAATGGCATCTGCCAATGCATCCTGAAATAGTTTTGAAAGATTAAAGGTAGCGCGCCACTCTTCCAATTTCTCATATAGAAAATCAGGAATGCTTAATGTGATTTTCTGAGTCATTCTAAAATCCTTTCATAAGATGATCAATATTTGTTTAATACGTATCGAATCAAATGATACGTGTCAATCACAAAATTACAATTTCTTACAAAAAACATACGCTATCAAACAGCTATAACCTTGAAAAATCTACTATTTGAAGCTATAGTGACCTATCATGTTTACAGCATCTCTTGAAAAAATCGGTGGAATAACTATCAGGCTCTTCAAATCCTGCGGCAGGCTGTTCCTTTTTTTTATAAGAGGATTTATTAATGCTTTTATTCTGCCGATTCAGTTCAATAAAATAATAGACCAAACCTGGTTCATCGGTGCCAAATCATTTTTTGTTATTGTTTTAACGGCAGTATTTACCGGGATGGTGCTTGGCCTTCAAGGTTATTATTCCCTGGCTAAATTCGGCTCCGAAGCAGGACTTGGAGCGGCTGTTGCCATGACATTGGTGAGAGAACTCGGCCCTGTTCTTACCGCCATTATGGTTACGGCAAGAGCAGGATCTGCAATGGCTGCTGAAATAGGAGTGATGCGGGTTTCAGAGCAGATTGACGCCCTTAAAACCATGCATATCAATCCTGTCAGATTCCTTTTCACCCCAAGACTGATTGCATCTGTTATCAGTCTTCCATTATTGACCGCTCTTTTTATTGTTGTAGGAATTCTGGGGGGATATTTATCCGGTTCCATTCTTCTTGGAATCAATCAATATGACTATATGGACGCAGTTATCAAGAGTGTCGATATTGAGGATATCAACGGTGGATTTTCAAAGTCTTTTGTTTTTTCAGTTGTCGTGACAACCATCTGTTGTTATCGTGGGTATTATACACATTTATCCAGCGGTTTCGGTGCCAGGGGGGTCAGCCTGTCCACGACCAATGCTGTTGTCCAGTCCTGTATTTTTATTTTAATTTTTGATTATATTATTACATTCTTTCTGGTATAGAAATGACGGCTCCACTCATACAATTTGTTAATTTAAAAAAAAGCTTTGAAACCCAGGAGGTTTTAAAAGGCATCCATCTATCGATTTACAGCAAAGAGATCACCGCCATCATAGGAAAAAGCGGAACCGGGAAATCCGTATTGCTGAAACATATTATCGGTTTGATTCATCCGGATTCCGGAGAGATTCTGATTAATGGGGAACCCGTTCATTTATTGTCCCGTGGGAAAATTAAAGCTTTCCAGAAAGAATTAAGTTATATGTTTCAGGATAATGCATTATTTGACTCCATGACCATCTACGAAAATATTGCTCTGCCGCTCGTAGAAAACAAGTATTACAAAAAAAACAAGATCAGGGACAAGGTCATGGATCACATCAAAGAGCTGGGATTGATGGGCTCAGAAAAAAAATTTCCCGCTCAGCTTTCAGGTGGCATGAAAAAAAGAGTTGCTCTGGCCAGGGCACTTGTTACAGATCCGAAAGTTGTTCTTTTTGATGAGCCAACGACAGGTCTTGATCCAATAAGAAAGAAAAATGTGCACACAATGATCAAAGAATATCAGGAGAAATTTGAATTTACTGCCGTCATTGTCAGCCACGATATTCCTGATATTTTAAATATTTCTCAACGTATTGCCATGCTGGATGAAGGTATTATTCAATTTGAGGGTTCAAAACAAGATGTTCTTGATTCACAAAGCACAATAGTAAACGCTTTTATCAGAGGCGAAGAAGCTTTAGCTAAAAAATAATAGGAGCTTGATAAAGAAAGGGCATGAACAAAAGAAGAATTGAATTTTATGTAGGGCTTTTTGTGGTCCTGGGGCTCGTATGCACCATTTATATTTTTGTGGTTCTTGGCGAAATTGATTTTATCAGAGATACAAGGTATCCGGTATATGGTTTTTTTACTTCTGTTTCCGGGCTGAAAAAAGGAGCCCGTGTCGAAATGGCCGGTGTTGAAATCGGGGTTGTTTCAAATGTCATGATTGACAAAGAACGACTGCTTGCCAAGGTGGAACTTAGCATTAATAAAAACATGACACTTTCAGAAGATGTTATTGCCTCTGTAAAAACATCTGGTATAATAGGACAAAAATATATTGATATTGCACCTGGCGGTTCTGATGTCATGCTTGAGCCGGGGCAGGAAATATTTAATACCGAGTCTTCTCTGGATATTGAATCTCTTGTCAGAAAATTTATATTTAACACGGATAAAAAGAGCCCTTAATAAGCCATTGGAAAATGCAGCATTTTTTTCACGGTTCATTTTTATAAAAAAATAAAAACCAAAGGACAAGAAAACAATGGGGAAAAAATATTTTTTTTTAATTGTGGTGGTTTTTATATTTGTTTTTATTGTGCATATTGATCTTTTCGCACAGGATTTTAATACTGTCACACCTTTATTATCAGAAGATTCTTTTTCTTTATGCTCAAACAGTACCCAGATCTTTCTTGCTCAGAACACTCAAGCCAAACAGGAAGAAAACGGTTTGGGCGATGAAATTTTTGCTGATTATCAGGATCCCGGGATAAGCTACCAGGTTTTCGACCCTCTCTATTATTTTAACTATGCCATGTATTCACTGAATGACATGCTTTATTTTGCATTGCTTAAACCGATAGCCACAGGTTATAAAACCATAACACCCATCATTATTCGAAAAGGGGTGCACAATTTTTTTTACAATCTTCTTTTCCCTGTCCGATTTGTTAACAACCTTTTGCAAGGTGAAATAAAAGATGCCGGAATGGAAATTGAAGTTTTCTGTATCAATACCACCATTGGAGTTTTAGGATTTGGCCGGGTTGCCCAGGATGAATTCGAACTTAAAACGAATGATGAGGATCTGGGTCAGACTTTTGGCTCTTATTCCATTGGAAACGGATTCTATCTTGTTCTCCCAGTGCTTGGGCCTTCCACCCTTAGGGATGTTTTAGGGCTTGCAGGAGATTATTTTTTAAAACCGGTCAATTATGTTGACCCTTGGGAGCTTTCTTTCGGTATTAACGCTTATGATACCATAAATTCATTATCTTTCCATTTAGGAGACTATGAGGCTATCAAAGCGGCCGCCATAGATCCATATGTTGCCATTAAGAATGCATATATCCAGAATCGGGAAAAAAAAATTAAAGAATAGAATTATTCAAACAGATCAATCCTTCTGTTGGGCAAAAAATATTTCATTGGATGAGATCTTATTTTATTGAGAACTGTTTTTTCAATTCTAATGAGATGAACCCTTTCAGAATCGTCAATGGATTTGTAGATCACATGTCCATCCGGTCCTATTAAAAGACACACACCAGGAAAAAATAACCCTTTACCATTATCTCCGGTCTGATTCAGAGCAGCAATATAAATCCCGTTGTCAAATGCTCTTGCCCGTAGATGCCTAATCCATGAATCATATTTTTTCTGCGAACTGCCTAGGGGAGAAGCGTGAGGGATGAAAATTACATCTGCTTGTTTCAATGCTATGGCCAGGGAAAGTTCAGGGAAATGGGCGTCATAACAAAGCTGAATACCAAAAATCAGGTCATGGGAGTTAAATATGGATATTTTATTACCTGCTGAAAAATATTTTTTTTCAAAGGGTGATATATGAATTTTTCTATAGATATCAAATGATCCATCTGCATTGAATACAAAATGGGAGGCATATATTCTCTCATCCCATGTTCTCTCAGCAAGGCCAACCAATATGGTGGATTTTGAATTTTCAGCCATGCCTTTAAACAGATCCAACATATCTTCTGTAACAGATCTTGCAACAGAAAGAATATCATCATTAGCCACATAACCTGTTAAATTCATTTCAGGAAAGACGATGATCCGTGCCCCTTTTTCTATGGCCAGGCTTATAAAATGACATGTTGATTCAAGGTTTTTCTCATACTCTCCGGCCAGGCAGTTTTGAACAACCAGAGCAACTTCAATCGTATTCATACTTTAAAATTAGCACTAATCTTAAATACTTTTGTTGCGGGTAAGTTCAATATGGGAGCAACTTGCGTCATCTCACTGATGTCTTTTAAGCTTTTTTCAATCATTGCAACAGAAGAGGCGATGAAGGTAAACCATATATTGAATTCATGATTCCGCTGATAATTATGAGTTACACCGGAATAGGAATTCACAGTTTTTGTGAAGAGACCGATTTTTTCTTCCGGTACTTTTGCGGTGCAGAGTGTTGAATAATATCCAAGTTTATCAGGACTAAAATTTCCACCAATACGACGAATCAGAAGATCATCCTTCATCTGTTTTATTCGGTTGATCACTTCCTCTTCCGTAAGACCCAGCTTTTGGGCAATAACATGAAAAGGTCTTGAATCAATGGGAAAATCAATCTGGATAGTATTTAAAAGGCTTTTATTAATAAAATTGATGTCAGGCATTTATGATAGCTCCTGAACTTTTCGGGAAACTTATTTTGGTACACAAGCAATAAAGGCTCTGCACCAGTGATGCAGAGCCTTTAAATTCAATGAATGGTATCGGATGCAGGGCTTACTATACACATCCGGTTGGTTTTGGCAGACCTGCCATTTTACAAGCACCTTTTCCAGGTCCTGATGGAAACAGCTCATAGATGTGTTTCAGTTTGAACTTGGTTAGTTTTGAAAGAACACGAACCATCGGAGCGATGCCGTTTTTTTCATAATAATCCTGAAGAACTTTTATCAATACCCAGTGTTCTTCTGTAAGTTCTTCGATTCCTTCCTGAGTTTTGACATATTCTACCCACTCGTCACAATATGTATTGTAATCAAGAAGGAATCCGTCTTCATCTATTTCGAAAGATTTCCCGTTAAACTCGATTGTTGCCATTTAAAATTTCCTCCTGTAAGTAATTATTTTCTATCATTTTTAAGACATGCTGTCTTAGCTTTAATAATTAAAAACTTAACATATCTTAAGCAATGGTTGGTTGTCAATATAAAATAAGCCTGAATTAATATTCTTTCGGGGTCTTATTCAGTTGCTCAAGTGTAAAGACCGGGCCGTCTTTACACACTAGTTCCTTTCCGATATTACACCTGCCGCACATGCCGATACCGCATTTCATTCGGTTTTCAAGGGACATGATAATCTGATGCTCTTTATACCCCAGTGCGACCAGAGCCGGCTGAGTAAATTTAATCATGATGGGGGGACCGCAGATAATGGCATAGGTGTTCTCATCAGCTTTAGGGGCATTCTGTTCAACAATCTGGGGTACAAATCCTTTATGGTATTTCCAAGTTGGGTCATTGGTGCCGTCAACCGTAATATGCATATTGATGTCATCCCTTTTTTCCCATTCATAAAGCTCTTCCCGGTATAGAAGCATACCAGGGGATCTTGCCCCATAGACAACATCGATATTCTTGAACTTTTTCCGGTTGGCCGGATCAAGCATATAGATAATTGAAGACCTTAAGGTAGTAAATGCAAATCCTCCGCCGATAATGACCACATTTTTATTCTCAAGCTTATCCCAGGGATACCAGTTGCCCAAGGGGCCCCTGATTCCCATGATATCCCCGATCTTCATATTGTGCAGATGGGATGTTACCACACCGGTCCTGAATACTGTAAATTTGACGAATCCTTTCTCCACAGGAGAGGATGCAATCCCAATAGGGATTTCTCCAACGCCGGGGATGGAGAGTTCGGCAAATTGCCCGGCTTGGTATGAGAATTTTTTTTCATCTTCCGGGTTAAGGAAAACAAATTTAAAAGTCTTTAAAGACTTATCTTCAGTTGCAATTTCAATATTATCAATGCGAACCGGATAAGGCAGATAAGGGTTTTCCATGTTTCCTCCTTTGTTCGCTAGTTGTTCTTTTCATATGAGTTCATTATTTTGCACACTTCACGAATGTCTATATTGACCGGACAGCTTTTGACACACCGGCCGCATCCGACACACATGATCCCCTTATCATATTTATCCGGAAAATATTTGAGTTTATGCATGAATCGCTGTCTTACCCTTTGAGTTTTGCTATCCCGGGGGTTGTGCCCGGTTGCATGTTTTGTAAATAAAGGAGACATGCAGGTATCCCAGTTTCTGAACCGGCCGGCAGATTTCTGTTTGGTTTCATCCTGGATATCAAAACACCAGCAGGTAGGGCATACAAAGGTGCAGGTTCCGCAATTAATACAGGCAAATGCAATATCATCCCAGAAAGGGGCTTCATGAAGTTCAAGAACAGTTTTGCCTTTTAATTTACCGGTATCAATATGGGAACTGATATTTTTTTCAGCTTCTTTTCTTAAAATATCAAACAGAGCCTGGCTTTCTTTTTCATCGGTGTTTTTTTCAAAGCCGCAGGATTTCATAAAAGCCTCGCCTTTACCCGTCAGGATTTTTGCCAGGTATGCATTATCCAGATCAGCCATCAGTACATCAAGCCCTGATTCAGAAAATGGGCCTGTTCCGGCAGAAGTTGAAAAATCAAAAGGCCCGGGCTTATTAATGCCCACACCC
The DNA here is from genome assembly GCA_001799395.1 of Desulfobacterales bacterium RIFOXYA12_FULL_46_15. Taxonomy (GTDB): domain Bacteria; phylum Desulfobacterota; class Desulfobacteria; order Desulfobacterales; family Desulfobacteraceae; genus Desulfobacula. The sequence continues at coordinate 10,803 of MGTJ01000028.1, forward strand.
ACAAAGGTTGTGGCTTCATAGGCATCGCACCAGTATGGGTCGCGGTAATCATCTGTATCAAAATTCATCTTCACAAGCTCAATTGCTTTTGCATCATAAGGCCGGATACCCACAACAGCTCTGGGTGATGAATCAAATTCAACTCTTTTCATGATGTGATGATCTTCTTTTGCCTCATCCAGAGTGGTGAAAAGAATTTTTTCCGTTTGGGGAAATAAAACGGATTTAACAGACATGATTGAATCATTGATAGTCATGTCGGGCAGCATATCTTTTTCAAGGGTCCTGATAAAAACCCCGTTTTTATCCTTAACCGGGCCGAAAAGCCGATAGGTTTCCCTGGATTTTTCAATCCCTTTGGCCCAGTTTTTTTTATCAATTGTTATAAATTTCATTATAAACCCTTTTTATTTTATTTGATAAAATCATTGGGATCATCCGGACTGTATGCGTCCAGGGGTGGTCGTTTAGTTAGATCCAACCCAGCTTCCCAGCCAAACATATCAAAGGTGTCCTTATTCAATTTTCTTGTGAAATCCCTGACATTAATATCCATGGGGCAGGCTTCAGCGCATGCGCCACAATCTGTACAACGGCCGGCGCAATGAAATGCCCGTAAAAAATGGAAGGTGTTGATATCGGTTTTATCCTGGCCCTTACCCACCCATTGGGGACCGGATTCATCCACAAAACAAGTGGGGCAATAGCATAAGGGGCAGGCATTCCGACAGGCATAACAGCGAATGCAGTTCTTTGTTAGATCCTGGAAATGGATCCATCTGGCATCTGCTTCCAATGCTGCTATTTTTTCAACATCCGGGTAAGGGACGTCAATAATCTGTTCTTTAACGAGATCACCTGCCAGGACATCATAAATCACAGGGTTTCTATGCTGACATAGCCTGCAATTTTCTCTTAAATAATCATTTTTTTTCAATTTTTCTTTTTTTGAGGAAGATTCTATGATCAGGCTGTCTCCATCCTCTTCAAATTTTTGAATTTCATCTTCAAACAAGGATTTGATTTTTGATTTATTAATCATGCCATTGCAGGGCACGCCGATGATATAAACCTGGTCTCTTTTTACCTGGTTTTCGATGATATGGGTAACAATATTTCTTGAGTCACAGCCCTTGGCAATGACGGCTATTTTACCTTTCTGCTGTCTGATATAATTGGCAAGATTAAGTCCGCATGTTGAATTAAAAACAAGTTTTTCAGTATCTTGTTTTGATGCTATGGTAATAGGACTTGTTGCCATGGGAATGGTTCCGTTTGAAAAACCGATCACTTTTTCAACTTCTTTTTTATCAAGCAGTTGAAAAGCAATTTCCCTGATTTTCTGTATACAGGTATCCATAAACTGACCTTTTAATTATAGTCCTTTACAAGTTTTTTATTGGGCCCAAGTGCCCGAACTTTATTTGAAATCTCTTTGACCACATCCACAAATTTGGTGGCTTCAGCAGATGAAATCCATGAAAAATGGATTCTGTCTCTTTCGATGCCCATATGTTCCAGAAGATTTCCCATGAGTGCAAATTTTCTTCGCGCATAATAATTACCATCCAGGTAATGACATTCACCCGGATGTCACCCGGATACCCATACGGCATCGGCTCCTTCTCTAAAGGCGGAAAGGACGAATTTGGGACTCATTCTTCCGGAACAGGGAATTCGAATAACCCTGATATCTGCGGGATATTCCATTCTGCTGACCCCTGCAAGATCTGCTGCACCATAGCTGCACCAGTTGCAAAGAAAGCTGACTATTTTAATATCTTTATCATTCATTATGATTTATCTCCTTTAAACGGCTTCACCCAGGGCAAATATCTGTGAAAAAATCTGGTGAGTATCAAATCCTCTAAGATGCAACGCTCCTGACCGGCATGAAGCCACGCAAAGTCCGCATCCCTTGCACAGAACAGCATTTATTTCAGCTTTTCCTGCAAATCTTCCTTCTGTTGCAAACCTGGGTGCTGAATATGGGCAGATTGCTACACAAACACCGCACTGACTGCATTTCATTGAATCAACATTGGCTATAGTTCCGCTGGTAAACAGGTTATCTTTTTTTGCAAGAAGGGTTAGCGCCCTTGATGCAGCAGCTCTTCCCTGTGTAATGGCTTCGTTCACGGGTTTTGGATAATGACCGGAACCACAGACAAATACACCGCTTGTTGCAAATTCGGCAGGGCCGAGTTTTGCATGTTTTTCAACAAAGAACCCTTCATCGTTCAGGGGAACTTTAAAGAAATTGGCAAGTTTTTCATCTTTTCGCGGAACAAGTGCAGTTGCAAGAGTCAGAAGATCGGCTTCGATCTCAACGGGTTGGTTCAGGACATGATCATTCAATTTGACCAGAAGTTTACCTTTGTCAAGGACAACCTCCGGTTTTTGCTCCCGGTCATACCGAATAAAAATGACGCCAAGTTCCCTTGCTTTTTTATATAAAAGTTCTCTTTCCCCATAGGTCCGGATATCCCGGTAAAGAATGAAAACATCAATACCTGGTTTTCGCTTTTTCAACTCAATGGCATTGTCAACGGAATGGGTGCAGCAAACTCTTGAACAATAGGGCCGATCAGGTTGTCTTGATCCGACACACTGGATAAAAACCGCAGAATTGAGCTGATCCAGCTTGGCATCATTTTCCTTAAACATTTTATCCAGGTCCAGGGATGTAATGATGCGATCATCGTTTCCATACTCATATTCAGTCGGCACGAGAGCCTTGGCACCGGTTGCAAGAACTGCAACGCCATATTCAAGTGCAAAAGATGTAGTATCGGTTTTCAAAGTAGATTTGAAATTTCCGACAAATCCATCCACATTTTCAAGGGTGGTATTGCAATGAACCGTAATATTGGCATTGGATTCAATTTCTTTGATCAATTCATTGAGATGGGTTTGAACATCCTCTCCCTGAGATGTTTTATATAATTTATGAGCTTCCCCTCCCAGCTTATCTTTTTTCTCAATGAGATGGGTTTTATACCCCTGTAATGCGAGGCTCTTTGCTGAGGTCATGCCTGCCAACCCGCCACCGATGACCATAACCGTATCATTCACATTTATTTTTTCTTCTTTCAGAGGCTCGGCCAGAGCTGCTTTGGCCACTGCCATCCTGACGAGATCCTTAGCTTTCTGGGTCGCGATTTCAGGATTGCTCTTATGAACCCATGAATTATGATTTCGAATATTGGTCATTTCAAACAAATATTTATTCAACCCTGCATTGGTAAGGGTCTCCTGGAATAAAGGCTCATGGGTCTTGGGCGTACAGGCGGCTACAACAATCCGGTTGAGATTTTTTTCCTTGATATACTCAACCATTTTATTCTGGGCGTCCTGACTGCAAGCATACATGGCTTCGTCTGCAAACTCAACATAGGGAAGGGTCTTTGCGTATTCCGTGACTCCCGCACAGTCCACAACCCCTTTGATATTTGACCCGCAATCACAGATAAAGACTCCTATTTTCGGCCGATCTCCCACAACATTGATCTCAGGGATTTTTTCAACCGCTTTTGTCAGGGTATTGCGTGCCGCGCTTAATGCATCACCGGCCGCAGAAGCGGCTGCGCTGGCATCCAGAACGGATTCAGGAATATCCTTGGGCTTATTGAATACACCGGAAACATAAATACCGTCCCTTGAGCTTGTAACCGGTTCAAACGAACTGGTTTTACAGAAACCCGAGGGTGTCAGTTCTATGCCGAGTTTCTGAGCAAATTCCTTAGTCTCTTGAGTAATTTCAAGACCCACGGAAAGTACTATCATATCAAATGTATCATTAATGATTTGACCTTTTTCGTCCACATACCGGATATTAAGATCATGAGTCTCGGAATTTTCAGTGACCGAATGTACTCTGGAGCGGATGAATTTAATACCATGCTTTTTTTTTGCATTTTCATAGTATTTTTCAAATTCTTTCCCCGGAGTCCTCATATCCATAAAGAAAATAGAACAATCCAGGTTTCCGCCGGCATGTTCCTTTGCAATCATGGCTTCCTTAATGGCATACATGCAACAGACCGAAGAGCAATAGGCATTATCACATTTATTGATATCTCTGGAGCCTACGCATTGAAACCAGGCAATTTTTTTTGGGTCTTTTCGTTTTTCAGCCAGGAGTTTATCCTGCTTCTTCTTGGGATTCAGCGGTAATTTGGGGAATGTTGTGACATGACCCATGGTTGGGCCTGTGGCTGAAAGGATTCTTTCAAACTCCATGGATGTAACAACATTGGGGAAATTTGCATATTGATAATTATCAAACCGAGAGGGATCAAAGGGCTTAAATCCAGGTGAAAAAATGATGGACCCTGCATTAAGGGTTATCCTTTCTTCTTTTTGGGTGTAATCAATGGCCTTTGCGGGACAGACCTCCTCACAGATTCCACATTTATCTTTTGTCAATTTTAGACAGACATCAGGGTTGATGGCATATTTCAGCGGAACAGCCTGGGGATATTCGACATAGATCGCTGTACGCTGTTTCAGATCAGCATTATAGCCGTCATCAAATTTTCCCGGACATTTTTCCGTGCAGGCGCCACACCCGACACAGAGATTTACATCCACATATCTGGGCTTTTTTAAGATTTCAACTTGGAAATCACCTTTTTTACCTTTGACATCCAGAACTTCCGAAAGTGTTAGAAGTTCTATATTTAAGTGCCGGCCGACCTCGACCAGTGTAGGTGAGATAATTCACATTGCGCAGTCATTGGTCGGAAAGGTCTTATCCAATTGTGCCATCACACCGCCGATGGAGGGACCTTTTTCAACCAAATAAACATAATACCCGGAATTTGCAAGATCGAGGGCCGACAGCATGCCGGAAATACCGCCACCGATCACAACTACAGATCCGGTTAGTTTGTTATTCATATTTAATTTCTCCTGTTATTTACATTCTTTACCACTTGGTAAAAGCGAATCGAGTATGACCTGATAAGCTTATATTTTATAAACCAAAATATTATGTTATAAAGCCATCAAATTAAGGTTGTCAACAATTATCGAACCAAAGAATAGATTGTTTATGAAGAGAATTATTATTATCTGCGGACCCACAGGAGTTGGAAAAACGCCGCTTGCCGTTCGGGTTGCACAAAAATTCAATGGAGAGATTGTGGGGGCGGATTCAATGCAGATTTACCGGCACCTGAATATTGGAACGGCAAAACCTGACCCTGAAGAAATGGATCTTGTCCGTCACCATCTGATTGATTGTATTGATCCTAAAGATGAGTTCGATGCCGGTCGTTATGTGAAATTAGCCGATAAAGCCATTCAAGATATCACATCCCGTGGAAAGATTCCCATCATAACAGGCGGTACAGGTCTTTATATCAAGGCTCTTTTAAATGGATTATTCCGCTCTGAATCCATTTGCACAGAAACATTGTCCCGGCTGGCATTAGAACTTAAAGAAAAAGGAGTTCATGCCCTTTATGAAAAACTATCAGAATGTGATCCAAAAGCTGCCGATAGGATACATCCCAATGATTCTTTCAGGGTCATCAGGGCCATAGAGGTGTTTCAAACCACTGGAAACAGGATTTCAGATTATCAGAAAAGACACAGCTTTCATGATCATCGGTATGAAAGCCTGAAAATCGGCTTATATCTGGAGCGGGAAAAATTATATGACCGTATCAATCAGCGGGTTGATATGATGATGAATAAAGGGCTTTTAAATGAAGTCCTTTCCATGGTTGAAAATGGTTATTCATTCAACCTGAAATCTATGCAATCCATTGGATATAAACATATGGCGATGTTCATCCAAAAAAAAATTGACCTTCCGGAAGCAATCAACCTCTTAAAAAGAGACACCAGAAGATATGCAAAAAGACAGTTCACCTGGTTTAATAAAGATAAGGATATTGCCTGGTATAACCCTCTGGAAATAAATGGAATTGAAAAATTGATAAAAGATTTTTTGACATAGCATATTATTTTACATATAGTCCGATTTCTGTATGTTTTGTAATAATAATAATAATGATTAATGAAAAAAATGAATATATGAAATCCGAATATCGATATTATCTCAGAGTGATATGCTTTTTTGTGATTCTATGGTCGCTCTGCCTAACAGCTTGTGTAAAATCTCCTGTTCAAACTGTTCCTGAAAAAGAAAAAACTATTGTTAAACCATTGGAACCTGTTGAAAAAAAAGAAGATGAGTTTTCAAAGCCATCCGTTATTCAAGCATTATCTGCTGAGGCGGAAAAATTTTTTTCCCAGAAAAATTTCAAGGATGCCTTGTCCATTTATGATCAATTGCTTTTAAAGGTAAATGAAGAGAAACAACTTGAAATCATTTCTAAAATTGAATCCGTTCTTTCTAAAACACCGACAAAGGATTTGGAGGAATGGAGTGGAATGAAAGATGTCCATATCCCCAAAGCACTTATTCTATATTTTCTGGGTTTAAACCATGCCCTTGAAAATAATCCCGGGAAATCTAAAGAAGCACTTGAAATATATATATCCCAATATCCTGACCATTATTACTATTATGAAGCATTGGACCTTCTGGACACGGTAAAAAAATCCATTTTCAGCAAGGATACCATCGGCTGCCTTCTGCCTTTAACAGGAAAATACGCTGCTTTCGGACAAAGGGCATTGACGGGAATACAGCTTGCAGTTCATGAACTGTCTAATAAATATTCCAGGGAATTTAAAATTATTGTCTTCGACACCCAGGCAGATTCCGGTCTGGCCATTGAAGGGGTCAGGCAATTATATCAGAGCAATGTTGCCGCCATTATCGGGCCTTTATTAATGGAAGGGGAGGCCGGAAAAGAGGCTGAAAAACTAAAAATACCGATGATAGCATTAACTCAGAAAACTGATTTTCCCCTTCAGGGAGACTATCTATTTGCCAATTTTATAAACCCGGAGATGCAGGTTCAAGTTCTGGGTAATTATATTTTTTCCAACCTTGGAATAAAAAAGGTAGCCATTCTTTACCCGGATGAAAAATACGGAATTAAATATATGGAACTTTTTTTGGAGGCTGCCAGGGAATATGGAGGGGAAATTGTCGGGATAGAACCCTATGACGGGAAAAAAACAAATTTTACAGTTCCTATCAAGAAACTGACAGAGGAATTTTCCCCGGTCCCGGGATCTATTGATTCGCCGCTTGCAAATTCAGAAGGAACTGCTGACCTAAGTGAGGGTCAAAAAAGCTATCTGATGGAAAATGAAGATGAAACAGAATTATCAAAAAGGAAAAAAGCAGACACTAAGTCAAAGATTCATTTCCAGGCTCTGTTTATTCCGGATTCTCCTTCCAGGGTCAGTCTGATCCTCTCTCAATTCGCATTTAATGATGCAAGGGACATATACCTGATCGGAACCAACCTTTGGCATGATGAATCCTTTTTAAAGATTGTAAAAGGCTATAATAAAAAAGTCATTATTCCGGATGGTTTTCTCGATAGTAGTCAAAACCCTGTTACAGGAGAGTTTTCAAAAAATTTTGAATCCCTGTTTAATCATAAACCCCAATTTCTTGAAGCTATTTCTTATGATACGGCTTCAATTCTTTTTATAACTGCCATGGATGAAGATGTTGATTCGCGGGAAGCCTTAAAGAATGCTTTAAAAAAGAAACGCATCTATGAAGGCGTTACAGGGCATACAATGTTTGATGAACAAGGGATTGCCCACAGGCCTCTTTTTCTTATGACCGTTAAAAATGGAGAATTTGTTGAAATCACTCAGTGAAATAGGCATCCTGACCCGTTGCTTCCAATACTGACTGCCAGAGACGTCCATTCGGGTCCAGATGCTTTCTTTTCCCGGCTGAAGCATCCATGGGGACATGGACATAATGATTATTCCAAAAGCTGATCAGAAGTTTTGTTTTGCCGGCCATTCCGGCATGGACGGCTTCCCTGCCGAGAAAACCGCAAAAAACACTGTCGTTAGCGTTGGCCGGAAGACTTCTGATAATATAACTCGGGTCAATGTATTTTAAGGATATGGGAATATCCTTTGCTTTAAACCATTGAGATATCTTATCTTTAAGAAAAAGACCTATATCCATGAGGACGACATTGCCGGAAGGGTCATATTGCTTTTCCTGATCTTCAAATAGAGTCTGGCCGGCTCCTTCTGCTACGATGATAACTGCATGTTTCCGGTGGAGAATTCTATTTTCCAAGGCCTGTAAAAACCCGGTTTTTCCATATAAAAAAAAATCGACCTCGGGAATAAGAACAAAATTGGCATCCTGCTGGGCTAGTGCGGCGGTTGCTGCCAGAAATCCCGAATGCCTTCCCATGAGTTTGATCAATCCTATGCCATAGGGATATGCTTCAGCCTCATTGTGAGCCCCTTTGATGGCAAGGGTGGCAACATCTACGGCCGTATCAAACCCGAAGGACCTGGACACAAGATGGATATCATTGTCTATGGTTTTAGGAATACCTATGATGGATATTTTAAGATTCCTATTTTCGATTTCCTCAGCAATTTTTTTTGAAGCCATAAGGGTCCCGTCACCACCCACCATGAACAGGATGCTGATATTCATTCTTTCAAGACAATCGACGATGGTTCCAATATCCTGGGTTCCTCGTGAAGAGCCTAACATGGACCCCCCGGTATTCTGGATCCCGGATACGGAATGAGGATTTAAATCCACAACATCATGTTCAAAATCAGGAATAAAACCCTGGAGTCCGTGTTTGATTCCATAAATGGTTTTAACATTATAAATATGAAATAACTCTAAAACAATGGATCGAATAATGTCGTTCAGACCGGGGCATAGTCCTCCGCAAGTGGCAATGGCGCATTTGAGCTTGCTTGGATCAAAATATATTTTTTCCCTTGGACCAGCCTGATCAAAACTGACGATTTTCTTTTTGTCATGATAATTCTGTTCCAATCGATCCAATTGAACATCCACAATAATTCTTTCTTTATCTGAAACAAAAAGCTTTTCACGCTCTCCCGGTTTGATCCGTTTTTTTAAAGGAGAAATGATTTTAGCTTCTCCAAGGGTTGGGATATCCGTATTAAATTCAAATTCCCTCATTAAGTGCCTCCATTAAATTGAAATGATCCTTTTCCAAGTATATCATGCAGATGTAAAAGCCCGACGAGCCTGTTTCGATCATCAACTACGGGAAGAACGGTTATTTGATGTTTCTCCATCAGATTCAATGCTTCATATAAAAATGAATCTGCTTGTAAGGAGTGAGGATTGTCCGTCATGACCTGGTCTACCGATCGGGTTGTAAAATTGCTTTGGTTTTCAGCAATGCAATGTCTGATATCACCGTCTGTAATAATTCCTTTCAGTTTTTTTTCCATATCAAGGACAAGTACGGCACCCAATCTTAATCTGTCCATTTCCTGTATGGCTGTTTCCATGGGAGAACCTGTCAGTACCCAGGGAGCTCCAGAGGCTTCAAACATGATCTCTCCCACCTGGCAAGATAGGCGCTGGCCTAGTGCGCCGCCGGGGTGAGATTTTATAAAGTCACTTTTTTTAAATTTTTTTTTGGTAATTAATACGACAGCTAACGCATCCCCCATGGCAAGCTGGGCTGTTGTACTGGAGGTAGGTGCCATATTAAAAGGACAGGCTTCCTTCTCAACTCCTGTATCAATAACTATATCACATATTCTGGCCATGGAAGACCTGGTATTCCCTGTAAATCCGGCAAGCCTGCACCCGATATTCTTGATCAGGGGCAAAAGTTGAATAAGCTCCGTGGTTTCTCCGCTATTGGAAATGGCAATAAAAAAATCGTCCCGGCTCACCATCCCAAGATCCCCATGAAGAGCTTCCACCGGATGTAGAAAAATTGAATTCGTTCCTGTGCTGAGGAGTGTGGCTGCAATTTTTTTTCCAATAAGACCTGATTTTCCAATGCCGGATATGATGACCCGGCCGGTAGAGTTTAATATCCCGTTTACAAGGTCCTCAAAAGATGAATTAATGGTGCGAGTCAGTCTTAATATGCTGTCCGCTTCAATTTTCAATACTTCCTTTGCTTGATCGATAATCATGATTGGCTGCTGTCTATTCTGTTTGTTAATAAGTGTTGAACATATTTTTATATATACAGGACCTGATTTATTTTTTATATAAAAATATTATCTCCCTGTAGCAAGCAAATATTGACAATAACCAATTGCTGTGATATCAGAATAAGGTTTAATTTCATCAAAAGGTGATTAAAAAACAAACAAGAAACATCAATTTATTGATATTGAATAAATTAAAACTATAGGACAAACAATTATGATTTGTACAACAGTAAGAGAAGGTGACGATTGTGTATTCATGACCGCAAAGGGATGCAGTTACAATGAAGGTGCCTGCCTTCCGATCGTTGAGGAATGCAATGGGTGTCAGAGGGTTTCAAAATTCGAAACAGGTATGTATTGTACTGCTGCTCCGGATCCATCACTAAAATGGAAAAACGGAATCTGTAATGTAGCGACTCATGTCAAAGCAGTTGAAGTCGTTAAAAAACAGAAACTTAACCCGATTAAAGCATCAAAAAGACGATAACCTTCATATTCCGGTTTTCTTAAAACTCTGTGGTTTTTGTATGATATAACTGCAGAGTTTTTTTTTGATAAATGATTTTAATAATTTGCTGTAATTTTTTTTCCTTTATAAAGGGTATTAGAAGTGATCTATGAATCCCATTGCCCAAGAACTCAATGACATTATCAATGGTTCCAATCCTCATATATTTGAAATGTTGAGCGATATGGGAAAAGCCTTATTTTTTCCAAAGGGTATCTTAACTCAGAGTGCTGAAGCAAAAGAGAAAGCTCGAAAAATAAATGCAACCATTGGTATCGCAAAAGAAGGAGGGCATGTCTTAAGCCTTCCTTCCATTACTCAATACATCCAGGGCATTGACTCGGATGAATATCTTCCCTATGCATCATCCTATGGCATTCCAGCACTCCGAAAGAAATGGAAAGAAGAACTTGTTATAAAAAACCCCTTGCTGAATAATAAGAATATCAGCCTTCCGGTTGTTACTTCCGGCATCACCCATGGGATCAGTATCCTTTCAGACATGTGGATTGATAAAAACGATGTGGTTATCTTACCGGACATGTTCTGGGGAAACTATTCTCTGACCTTCTGTGTCCTAAACAGCGCACGAATTGTACATTATTCAGCCTATGATGAAAATCTGACTTGTTTTAATATCAAATCTTTTGAAAAAGTAATTCGGGAACAAGCCAAGCTGAATGATAAAATCGTCACTGTTCTGAATTTCCCTCATAACCCGACAGGATACTCCTTAAGCAGACCGGAAGCAGAGCAGGTCGCTGACATTCTGATTGATGTTGCTCAAAAAGGAACAAAAATAGTGGTCGGTTGTGATGATGCATACTTTGGACTTTTTTTTGAAGATGAAACCGGCAAGGAATCAATCTTTGCAAAGATTGCAGGCGCGGACAAACGGATTGTGGCAATAAAAATTGATGGCGCCACAAAAGAAGACTATGTCTGGGGATTTCGAACCGGTTTTGTTACCTATGGGGTTTATTGTGATAACAGCATGGTTTATGAATCGCTGGAAAAGAAAACTGCCGGATGTATCCGGGGCAATATTTCCAATTGCTCTCATTTAAGCCAAACTATCCTTTTAAAATCTATGGCTGATGATAATTATGAAATATATAAAAAAGAAAAATTCGAACTTCTTAAGAAACGGGCTCAAAAGATAAAACAAATTTTAATCAACCCGAAGTATAAAGAAGCTTTCGATGTCTATCCGTTTAATTCAGGATATTTCATGTGTATCAGGCTCAAGGATGTGAATGCGGAAAAGCTAAGGCTCCATCTTTTAGATCACTATGAAACCGGGCTCATCTCTTTAGGAGATCAAAATATCAGAATTGCCTTCTCCTGCCTTGAAATTAGTGACATAGAACCCTTGTTTGACATTATTCTGAGTGGTATCAATGACCTGAGAAGAGGCTGAGTTTAATGGAATTCATGAAAAAAGCAGGATCAGGCGATGTAACAATTGCAGGGAAATGGCTTTTTCGTTTTGTTCTAATCGGTATTGTTGCCGGGTTTGGTGCAGTAATTTTTCATTATCTGTGCAGCCTTGGCATGCATTATTTTCTGGATATGATGGCAGGCTACCGACCTGATTCTCCTGCCGGTGAACATCTTCTTTTGCCTCACACACAAACTCCGTTTAATCGCTGGGTGCTGTTAATTCTGCCAGCTCTGGGTGGTCTTGTCAGTGGCTGGATCGTATACACCTTTGCCCCGGAAGCTGAGGGCCATGGTACAGATGCCGCCATCGATGCTTATCATCACAAAGGGGGAATTGTACGCGGAAGAATACCCATTGTGAAAACTATTGCTTCTACAATCACATTGACAACCGGAGGGTCAGGGGGTAGGGAGGGTCCAATTGCTCAAATTGGAGCAGGTTTTGGATCATTTTTAGCCGGGAAATTAAAGCTTTCTGAAAGAGAAAGAAGAATTATGATGGCTGCGGGTATTGGTGCCGGAGTCGGCAGTATTTTTCGAGCCCCTCTGGCAGGAGCGCTTTTTGCTGCAGAAGTGCTCTATCGTGACCCTGATTTTGAGTCTGAGGTCCTTATCCCGGCAGGGATTTCTTCGGTAGTAGCCTATTGCATTTTCTGTCTTGTATTTGGATGGGGAGCATTATTTGATTCTCCAGCTTTAAAATTTCAAAACCCATTGGAATTGGGGCCCTATACTGTTCTTTCTGTAATTCTGGTTTTGGCAGCAATTTTTTATATTAAAATTTTTTACAGTGTAATCGGTATATTTAAAAAAATTCAAATCCCGAATTTTCTCAAACCGGCCATTGGTGGGCTTATTACCGGGGTTATCGGTTTTTTTCTTCCGAATACGCTTGCTTTTGGTTATGGATATATCCAGAAAGCAATTATTGGTGAACTTACAATTACCGCTCTTATGCTTCTGGCAGTTGGAAAAATATTTACAACTGCTTTTTCCATTGGTTCAGGGGGCAGTGGTGGTGTTTTCGGTCCTTCCATTGTCATCGGAGGCGCCTTGGGAGGAGCTGTCGGTAAATTATTCCACCTTTTCATTCCTGCGGTTGTGACTCAACCCGCTTCTTTTGTGATTGTCGGGATGGCTGGTTTTTTTTCCGCAGTATCGAATGCTCCCATTTCAACTATTATTTTTATCAGTGAGATCACCAATTCTTATCATTTATTATTACCCAGCCTTCTAGTCTGCTCCCTTTGTTATCTTTTAAGCCGGAAATGGACAATTTTTCATAATCAGGTCAAATCAAGAATTGATTCACCTGCTCATGCCGGTGAATTCATGATGGACATCCTCGAAACTATAAAAGTCGAAAATTTGGGGCATCTAGTTAAGGAAGTTTTGTGTGTTAATGAAGATATGCCCTTTAGTGAATTTAAAAATAAAATATTCACTCATACCAAACAACATTATTTCCCTGTAATCAACCGGCTTGGAAAATTCTGTGGTATTTTTTCTTCTACTGATATCAGGGAAGTCATTTTTACACATCATATTGAAGACTTGGTTGTAATGAAAGATATTATGGTATCTGATATTATTTCTACAACACTTTCCGAAAATCTTAATACGGTTTTAATAAAGCTGACCCAAAAAAATATTGATGCATTACCTGTTTTGCATGAAGAAGACTCAAGTCATCTGATCGGTTTAATTTACAGGCGGGATATCATTGCTTATTACAACCATCATATTAGAAAAATCAAAGCTCAGCAATAATTGACCTGTTTTAGAAACAATCCGTGGGGTGGGGCAGTGGGACCTGCTTTTGTTCTGTCTTTTGCTTCAAGGATATCTGTAAAATCCTGAACTGATATTTTTTTTTGCCCGGCAAGAACAATTGTACCGATCAGATTTCTGACCATATATTTCAGAAAACCACTGGCACAGATTTTAAAAACAAGTCGATCTTCATTTAATTGACAGACATCGGAAAAAAAAATTTTTCGCGTGGTGCTTGACCTGGGACTGCCTGTATTTTCAAATGACCTGAAATCAAAAACACCTGAAATCGCCTGACAGCACTGTCTCATTGGTGTGATATCTAGGGGTTGCCGTATATGCCATTGAAATAATGATCCAATGGCACATGGGTCTTCCCGGTTTAAAATAAAATAATGGTATTCCTTGGAAATAGCATTATACTGGGCATGAAAATTATCTTCAACAATAGTGCATCCTCTGATGACAACAGGATCTTTAATCATGCTGTTAACTGCTTTTTTAATCATATACGGTTCCATATCTGTGTCGGCATGGAAATTTGCAACCTGGCCAAAGGCGTGAACACCGGAATCGGTTCTTCCTGAACCCGTAACTCTGATATCCTTGTTGAGTATGCGGCAGAGAACTTTTTCTATTTCGCCCTGAACGGTCTTTTTATCTTTTTGTCTCTGCCAGCCAAAAAAAGAAGTACCATCATATTCTACAATAATTTTAAAGTTTTTATTCATTCTGATCTGAAAATTCGGATATTTTTTTATTTGCTGTCAAAAGAGTGAAGGATAATTGATTAACGGCCCGCTCACCCAGAAGGCCGGTGTATTTCAGGATCAATTGTTTATAGGCCAATGCAAGGGCTTCCTTGATCTCAAGACCTTTTTCACTCGGTGATATATGGGTTGATTTTCCTTGGGTTTCGCGTCTTAATAATTTTTTTTTTTCAAGCGCATCAACAAATCGTGTTATAGTGGACGGGCTAAGATTGAGAAATCGGCTCAGTTTCTTAGGATTGATACCGGGTGAATCATATACCAGTAATAATAAAGAAGCATGAGCTGGTGATATTTTCAAATGCTTAAATTCAATTTCAGCAATCCGCAGTAAGGTTCTTGAAAAAGTTTGGGTATTAAAAAACAGGCAACCTTCAAGAAAATTTTCATTGATTTCCATTTTTACTCCAGGATTTAAAATTGTAGACACAATTATAATGTATGTTCCAATATGTCAAGTTTGGAAAAAATAGTAAATATTTGAAGTTTGGAGAAAATTTTATTCTTTGACACATAAAGCATTTACACGGAAGGCCCTGAAAAGTATAATGCCTTCTCATTATAAGTGCAATCAATTATCCGAAGGAAATTATTTATGAAAGGCTTTCGTTTTGCAGGAATTCGCGCAGGAATCAAGAAAAAGGACCAAAAAGACCTGGGGCTTATATATAGCGACTCACCTGCTGTCGCAGCAGCTCTTTTCACACGGAATAAGGTTGTTGCAGCGCCGGTTATTCTTGGCAAAGAAAAAATTAAAAAAGGATTATGCCGGGCTGTCCTTGTCAATAGCGGAAACGCCAACTGTTTTACAGGGAAGCAGGGAATTGAAGATGCTGTGTTCTGTTCAAAAATAGTCGCACAATCCCTCCACATCCCTGAAGATCATGTTATGGTTTCTTCAACAGGAGTGATTGGAGCTTATCTTCCCATGAAAAAATTTGAAACCGGTATTAAAGAAATTGTCCGGCATCTTTCTGAAAACTGTATCAATGATTTTGCCGATGCCATCCTGACCACTGATACCTGCCGTAAAATTGTAAACGAAACCAATTCGATCAAAGGCAAACCTTTTTCAGTTATCGGAATTGCCAAGGGTTCCGGTATGATTCGGCCTGACATGGCTACTATGCTTGCTTTTGTATTAACAGATGCAAAAATTTCAAGTGAGGATTTAAAAATTATCCTGACGGCGGTTAATGAAAAGACCTTTAACCGGATCACCGTAGATGGGGATACCAGTACCAATGATACACTCCTGGCCCTGGCCAACGGAAGCTCAGGTGCTCTTGTTAATGACTCTGAATCCAGAGCCGTTTTTCATAGCGTACTTGAAAAAGTATGTATGCAGCTTTCAAAAATGATAGTCAAAGATGGGGAAGGTGCTACCAAACTTGTACAAATCATTGTAAAAGGCGCTAAAACAAAAGAGGACGCGTTCAAGGCCAGTGAGGCCATTGCCCATTCAAATCTTGTTAAGACGGCAATCTATGGGGAAGATCCGAACTGGGGGAGGATCACGGCTGCAGCTGGAAGATCCGGAGCCTATGTAGTTACGGAAAAAATGGATCTGTTCTTTGACGGTCGCCCCCTGGTTCTAAAAGGCAATTGGCTTGGGCCTGATGCTGAAAAAGAAATTGCCCTGATCATGAAAGAAAAGGAAATTGTTATCACCCTTGATCTTAATCTTGGGCAGGAGACTGACAGCTTTTGGTTTTGCGATTTCAGTGAAAACTATGTCAAAATAAATGCAGAATACAGGTCCTGAAAATGCGGCTCCAGAAATATCTGGCCCATGCAGGGCTTTGTTCCAGAAGAAAAGCTGAAGAATATATCTCTAATGGCCGGATCAAAGTGAATGGCAAAACAATATCAGAACTTGGATCAAAAATTGACCCGATTATGGATTCGGTTGCTTTTGATGGCAAACCCGTTATCATCAAACAGGAACACTCCAAAATCTATCTTGCTTTGAACAAACCGGAAGGCTATGTCACCTCATGCTCCCAAACAAAAACAAAAATCGTCATGGACCTGATTGACATGAATGAACGGGTATATCCTGTCGGAAGACTGGACAAAGACTCAAAAGGTCTCATATTGCTGACCAACGATGGAGATCTTCACAATAAACTGTCCCACCCTTCCTTTGATCATGAAAAAGAATATATTGTGACAACGGTTCTTCCAGTGTCTGATATTGCATTAAAAGACATGGCCGGGGGAATGTCCATTGACGGTATAAAAACCCGAAAGGCCATCGTCAAACGGATTTCAAGCAATCAGTTCCGCATTGTTTTAAAGGAAGGAAGAAATCGGCAGATCAGAAAAATGGTTCAAAAAACAGGTAACACTGTTGATACACTGCTCAGAATAAGAATAGCAAATATCAGCCTCGGCAATTTAAAAGAAGGAACCTGGCGCTATCTGACCCATGCAGAAATCCAAAAATTAACCCAGTAAACTGATACCAATGGCTTTTCTAACCTGATCAAGGAATGGTACTGAAAACTCTCTTGCCCTTGCTGCACCTTTTTTCAGGATATTATCAATATCCGACGGCGTTTTGATTAGCTCTTCATATCTCTTCCTGGGTTCTTTCAAAATTGCATTGATGTACTCAAAAAGCTCCTGTTTCATAGTCCCCCAAGCGATTCCCTGCCTGTAACGTGCAGCCATGGCTTTACTTTCCGATGATGTTGCAAAGGCCTGATAAATAGAGAAAAGCGTGCAGGTATCAGGGTCCTTGGGTTCATCCGGCCCCAGTGAATTGGTCTGAATTTTCATGATCAGTTTACGAAGGGCTTTTTCAGTGTCAAACAAAGGAATATAATTATTATAGCTTTTACTCATTTTCCGGCCGTCAAGACCGGATAGAACAGCAGATGTTTCATCCACCACTACTTCCGGTAGAACAAAGAGGTTTCCATAAATATGATTGAATCTTGCTGCAATATCTCTTGTCATTTCAAGGTGCTGGACCTGGTCTTTTCCTACAGGTACTTTTTTGGCATTAAACATCAGGATGTCCGCAGCCATGAGAATCGGATAGGAAAAAAGTCCCATGGTGATACCTTTGTCAGGGTCCTTGTCTTCATCTTGTTCATTATCAGCAACGGCTGCTTTATAGGCATGTGCCCGGTTCATCAATCCTTTGGCCGTAAGGCTTGTCAGAATCCAGGTTAATTCCGGAATTTCAGGGATGTCGGATTGACGGTAAAACACGCAATTGTCATAATCAAGCCCCAATGCAATCCACGCAGCTGCAATTTCAAGGGCAGATTGTTTTCTCAACCTTGGGTCATGGTTTTTAATCAAAGAATGATAATCGGCAAGGAAATAATAGGATTTGAGGGCTTTGTCCCTGCTGGATTCAACGGCCGGTCTAATGGCACCGACATAATTGCCGAGATGAGGAGTTCCACTGGTTGTAATTCCAGTTAAAAAATCTGCATTTTTCATTTTCTTTTGATCCATAGTTTTCAATCATCCAATTTAAATGAAGGGGCATTAACAGAAAGTCTTGATTTAATCAATAAGTTTATTGCTTCTGACATATTCTTCTGCAAAGGCTATTTCCTCTTTTTGGGTTTTTAGCCTGCCTTTAAGTTTTTCATTTAACACCTGGTTAAAAATCACAGTAAAAACCGGGCTTGGTTTTAAACCCAGGGTCATAAGATCCCGGCCCCGGATAGATGGTTTTATTTTCCGATGTTGAGTATAAAAATTTGAAATAGCCTTTTTCGTTCCTTCATGGGTAGCAAGCGCCATCATGTATAAAAGGTATTCTGTCCTGAAACCGATCAGTGCCCAGTACAAATCCTGAATCGTATAAGAAGCTGCCTGTTCGATTAAAATTAGTTGTTTTTCTGCTTTATATCTTTTTTCCATCAATATACCGCGTTCCTTTAAGGGCATATTAAGCCTGTCGCAAATCTGCTCACAGACCTTGTATGAAGACCGATTTAAAAGAGCCATAAAATAGACCGACCATCTGGGATATTCTTCGTCAGTATATAACAAATCATGCCAGGCAAGGATTTTATTAACGGTTTCAAGCAATTGATATGTTTTCGGATCAATCTCCAGTTTTCTATGGATCATTTTTTCAAGTCCGTATTCCACAATTGTCCTTATTGCCGGAATTGGGTTTTCTTCTTCAAAGATCTGTTTGATTTCCGACAATACCCTCAATCCGCTTAAATGTTTAAAACAATCAATGGTGATGGCGTTTTTGATCAGGTTGGAGGTTACCTTTCCAATCTTGAATCCGAATCGGTTAGAAAATTTAATGGCCCTGAAGATACGGGTCGGATCTTCCACAAAACTTAAATTGTGGATGGTTCGGATGGTTTTATCTTTAAGATCCCGTATCGCACCAAAAAAATCGATGAGCATTCCGAAATTCTCAGGATTCAGACTGACGGCAAGCGTATTGATGGTAAAATCCCTTCTTGCAAGATCGAGTTTGATGGAGCTTTTTTCAACAATGGGCAATGCAGCAGGCATTTTGTAATATTCAAGCCGTGAAGAGGCTACATCTATTTTGAAATTATCAGGAAAAATAATGACTGCAGTGCCGAACTTTTTATGGGGGTTGACCCTGCATCCCTCTTTTGCTGCAAATACTTTTGCAAATTCAATTCCATCTCCTTCGACAACAATATCAATATCCTCGTTGGGGCGGTTCAACAACAGGTCCCTTACAAATCCTCCCACAACAAACATATTGTAGCCAAGTTCATTACCGGTTTTTCCAATATTTTCAAGAAGCCGGATCATACGGTTATCAAGACGCCGGCATAGGAGGTCCTCAATCTGTTTGTTTTTTATATTCCTTTTTAGACCGATTTCAGTTTCATTGTTGGTGATTTCCTTGTTGTGCTGAACCAGATAATTTAAAAGATTGGTCCGGGTAATAACCCCTCTTATCCAGCCATCATCAATAACCGGTAAAATCCTGTGTTTTGCTTCAATGATGATGCTTTCAATCTGGGCAATATCTGCATCGGAAGAGACAAATTTGATTTCTGAATTCATATATTCCTTAACCGGCTGATTGGATAGTTTGTGGTATAATGTTTTTTCAATTACCTGCCGCGTAATATAACCTTCATAGGAATTCTTTTGTTTATCAACCACGAGTAAGGTATTGATATTATACTGTGTCATCAGATTGCCGGCTTCCTTGCAGGTTATATGGGGCTCTATGGTAATGGCAGGAGATGTCATGAGATTTTTTGTAATCTGAACCCGCTTGATTTCTTTTTGAAGCCGTTTAAGAAGCATCATTTCTACCTGAGCAAGTGTTTTATTATCAATTTTTGCAGAAGCGGCATAGGCATGACCACCGCCACCGAACTCGGATAATATCTTTCCGGCATCAACTTCAGGCAGACGGTTTCGTGCAATAATATTAATTTTATTGTCCATGAGCACGACTGCAAAAAAAACATCAAGGTCTTCCATCCTGACAACTTTTTGAACTATGGTTGCAAGATCAGTGATATAGGAAGGAGAAGAAATCACGGAGATAAAAACATCTACTCCATTAACCTTATGGACTTTCATTTCATTTAAAAGTTCATTCAACCATGTCACCTGTTCAGATTTGATTTCTTTTATCACAAAATTTGAAATGGTGTTCAGGCTCGCCCCGCAGCCCAGAAGGAAAGCAGCCTGTTCGAGGTCTTCCCGGGTTGTGGAAGAATTGGTAAACAGGCCTGTATCTTCATATATTCCCAATGCCATGACAGTTGCTTCATCAGGGGTTGGAATGATATTTTTTTCCTGAAGTATTGAGCTTAAAATCGTTGTTGTAGATCCTGTCTGCCGGATCACTTCAAAACTGCCTCTTAAATCTTCCTCCATGGGCGGATGATGATCATATATATGAATCTCAACATCTTGTCTATCGAGCAAAAAAGAGACCTGAGTCAATCTGTTTTTCTGTTTTGTGTCCACCAGCACAAGTCTTTTGATTTCTGAAAAATCTGTTGGGCCTGCCTCCGCCATATTCAGAAGATAACTCATCGAATTAATAAAAAATTCCCTGAGATTTTTTTCCTGAGATCCGGGAAAAACGATCACGGAATCAGGATATAGCTTCTGAGCTGCAAGCATGGACGCAATAGCATCAAAATCTGCATTGATATGGCTTGTTATAACTGTTTTATAGTTTTTTTCTTTTTTTTCTCTGCTCAAAAAATAACTCCTGTTGTATTCAATTAATAAAATTTATATAGTATATCTATCATAATTTTACAAATGATCCGGCTTTGATATATGTAAATATAATATCCACCGTTATATCTTGGATGATTAGAATAAGGATTCGCCACTATGCCTGCAATTTTTGAATGGAAAGGGAAAAATCCAAAAGGTAGAAAAGTAAAGGGTGAAATGGAGGCAGAAACTTCTGATCAGATCAGACAGAATCTCCAGAGACGGAAAATAACACCTACACATGTCCGAAAAAAACCAAAAGATCTTTTTGAAAATATCAAATTCTTGCAACCCAAAGTCAAAGAAAACGATGTCATTATTTTTGCAAGGCAGTTTTCCACAATGATTGATGCAGGTCTGCCCCTTCTTCAATGCCTCGATATTCTACAGTCTCAGCAGGATAACCCGACTTTTAAAAAAAACTT
This sequence comes from Desulfobacterales bacterium RIFOXYA12_FULL_46_15, assembly GCA_001799395.1. Lineage (GTDB taxonomy): Bacteria > Desulfobacterota > Desulfobacteria > Desulfobacterales > Desulfobacteraceae > Desulfobacula. Next base: position 32,024 of record MGTJ01000028.1, read on the forward strand.
AAAGAAAATCAAGGAATCTGTTGAATCCGGTGAAACCTTTGCAGATGCTTTAAAAAAATTTCCAAAAATTTTCAACGAACTTTTCATTAACATGGTTGCGGCTGGAGAAGCAGGTGGTATCCTGGATGTGATTTTAAACCGACTTTCCAGCTATATGGAAAAAATGGCAAAACTGAAACGCCAGGTTAAAGGCGCCATGACATATCCCATTATCACTCTAGTTATTGCCGTCATCGTTGTGGCAGTCATTTTAGTCTTTGTCATACCGGTCTTTGCTGATATGTTTAAAGATTTCGGTGCTTCATTGCCGGCTCCCACGCTTATGGTCATTGGCATGAGTAATTTTGTTATTCATAATATCGGCTATCTTATTGGCGGAATTATGACCTTTGTTTTTCTTTTTCGAAAAACCTATGCAAATCAAAAAGGCCGTATTTTAATAGATGAACTGTTTTTAAGACTTCCGGTTATTGGTCTTCTGATCCGAAAAGTATCGGTGGCCAAATTCACCCGGACAGCCAGTACCATGCTTTCAAGCGGTGTATCAATTCTTGAGGTTTTGGATATTGTTGCAAAAACTTCCGGCAATAAAATTGTGGAATTCGCTATCCAGGATGTACGATCAGGTATTTCAGAAGGAAGGTCCATGGCAGACCCCCTTCTTGAAAGCGGTGTTTTCCCTTCCATGGTCTGTTCAATGATAGCTGTTGGAGAATCAACAGGGGCATTGGATACAATGATGGCAAAAATTGCAGATTTTTATGATGATGAAGTAGATCAGGCTGTAAAAAATCTTACAGATATGATCGAACCTTTTATGCTTGTCTTTTTAGGTGTAGTAGTCGGTGGTCTTGTAATTTCAATGTATCTTCCCATTTTCACAATGGCCGGCGCGATCACATCATAACCATGAAAACCCAACCTGTAGAGGGCTATACTGATTTTAGCCGTCAGATTAGATGGCTTATCATTTCAAGAGCTATTTTCGGTATCATTCTCATTATTTCAAGCCTTGTTTTTTCCTTAAGGGAAAATCTGTCTTTTTTTTCTCAACCTTTTCTGTCTCTTTACAAAATAGCTGCATGTATACTTGTTCTTTCAATTATTTATCTCTTTCACCTGATCCGGTTTGACAGAAAGATTTTTCTTGCATATTTCCAAACCATCTCTGATACTTTTATTGTAACTGCCATTGTTTTTATAACCGGAAGCTATGACAGTGTTTTTAATTTTCTTTACCTTGTCGTCATCATCTATTCTTCGATGCTCCTCCTTCAAAAAGGAAGTTTGATTATCGCCACTATCTCCTGCCTCCAGTACAGCATATTAATTGAACTTGAATTTTATAAAATTATTACACCTTTATACAGCCGGGTCGGATTTTCAGGCAACCTGGATGAAAATCATATCGTTTACAGAATTATTATATTCATTGTGGCTTGTTTTGCCGTTGCCATTCTCAGCGGCATTTTATCTTTTCAAGTAAAAGCTGCCCAAAGGGATCTGAAAATCACACAACAGCATTTACAACGTGTCGAAAAAATGGCTGCCATGGATGAAATGATTTCCGGCATTGCTCATGAAATCAAAAATCCGCTGGCTTCTCTTTCCGGATCAATTCAACTGCTTCGGGAAGACACCAGATCCGGCTCCTATGAGGATAAGCTGATGCAGATTATTCTTAGAGAAACAGACCGTCTTAAAAATATTGTCAATGATATCAGAATATTTTCCAAACCCAATGCAGGAGACAAGGTTGAAATCAAACTATCGGATATGATTGAAGAAACAATCAGGCTGTTTTTAAATGATCCGGAATGGAAACCATCGATTCACCTCCAGCTCAACCTTGATAAGAATATTACCTTATTTTTCAACCCAGCTCATTTTACACAGATTCTATGGAACCTATTGAAAAATGCAGTTCAATCCATCCAGGATCAAGGTGAAATAACCATCACCCTGGAGTCTTCAAGGACGGATAAAGTTTATTTAACTGTTGAAGACACAGGTATAGGCATTCCGCAGAAGGATTCCAATCATATTTTTGATCCTTTTTTTACAACCAAACCTGAAGGAACCGGTCTTGGGCTTTCTATCCTCCACAGGCTGATTGATGCAAATAACGGTATGATATATTTTGAATCCACTCCAGGAAAAGGGACAATTTTTACTGTTGTTTTCAGCAGATTTCCATTAAAGGAAAAATAACAAAATCTTGACTTTTTGATGGAATGTAGGCTATCTATGCATGTTTTATCAATATGAAAACAACCGGCCTGCATAACGCAGCAAGAATATAAAGGCAAAGATAAATGGATAAAGATACCAACCTGATACAGCTTAGAAAAGAAAAAATTACAGAACTCAAAGATAGCGGAATAAATCTCTATCCAAATGATTTTAAACCTTCATGTTCCATCAAAATACTAAAACGCATTATCGAAGAAAAGCCTGAGACCCTTGGTGAGAATGGAAATGAGTTTTATATGGCTGGAAGAATGATGGCTGTTAATATAATGGGCAAATCATCTTTTATCAGATTTAAGGAAGGCTCTGAACAGCTTCAGGTATATTTACAGAAAAATACAATCGGTGATGACAATTATTCTCTGTTTAAAAAACTCGATATAGGAGATTTTATCGGAGTCAAGGGACCACTATTCCAGACAAAGACCGGGGAATGGACACTTCAGGCTAAGGAATTCAGATTATTGTCAAAAGCCGTAAGACCGCTTCCTGAAAAATTCCATGGAATTAAAGATCCTGAGAAACGATACCGGCAGCGATATCTTGATCTGATAATGAATGAGGATACTCAAGATATTTTTATTAAAAGAAGCCGGATTATTTCAACAATGAGACATTTTTTTGAAGAAAAAGGATTCATGGAGGTGGAAACACCCATGATGCAGCCTCTGCCGGGGGGGGCTGAAGCAACACCTTTTAAAACATGGCACAATGCACTTGGAATGGAACTTTTTTTAAGGATTGCTCCTGAACTATATCTGAAACGGTTGGTGGTCGGCGGATTTGAAAAAGTATTCGAAATCAACCGTAACTTCAGAAATGAGGGAGTTTCGAGTCGGCATAATCCTGAATTTACAATGGTTGAATTTTACCAGGCCTATGCTGATTATGAGACATTAATGGATTTAACCGAAGAAATGTTTGAAATCATAGTTAAAAAAATAACAGGATCGACATCTATCAGCTATCAAGGCCAAACCATAGATTTGAAAAAAGGATGGCAACGAATTTCAATGATGGATTCTTTAGAACAAATCGGCGGGATCAATGCTGAAACCCTAAATGACCCTGAAGCACTTCTCAGTCTGGCACAAAAGAATAATATTCAGATTTCTAAAAAAGACCGTCACGGGAAAGTGTTAACAAAAATGTTTGATGCCCTTGTTGAACCTAAACTGATTCAACCCACATTTATTACCGGTTATCCTGTGGAAGTGTCGCCCTTATCCAGAAAAAACGACATCAACACCGAATTAACAGACCGGTTTGAATTATTTATTGTAGGCCGGGAAATCGCTAACGGATTCTCTGAAATCAATGACCCTGAAGATCAGTATCAACGTTTCCTGATGCAGGTCAGGCAGAGAGATGAGGGGAATTCCGAAGCTCATATCATGGATTCCGAATATGTAGAAGCCCTTGAATACGGCATGCCGCCTACTGCCGGAGAAGGTATCGGTATTGATAGACTTGTAATGCTGCTGACGGATTCACCCTCCATACGAGAAGTCATTCTTTTTCCCCATATGAAAAAAATATCTGAATAAATGGCTTTCGAATTTTTCATAGCCGGAAAATATCTTAAGGCTAAACGAAAAGAAGGATTCATTTCTCTTATCACACTGTTATCCGTAGCCGGTGTTGCTGTCGGAGTGATGGCACTGGTTATCGTCATCGCGGTCATGAGTGGTGCTGAAACTGATTTTCGAAAACGGATTCTTGGATTGGAACCCCATATTCTTATTATGAATTATGCCGGGAAATTTGACGGATATAATGAAATCATTGCCAATTTGACCCAAAAAGAACAGATAGTGGCTGTATCACCTATTCTGTTTGCCCAAGCCATGATCAGATCAACACATTCTTTTTCAGGTATCATGATCAGAGGAATTGACCCTGGTAATAGCTTCAGCTTGATAAAAGGTTTTAGGCAGGAACAATTAAAAAAATTATTGGGTAAAGATCCGTCAAATGATAATTTTCCCGGTATTATTCTTGGCAAAGACCTTGCAAATTCAATCGGTGTAATTCCGGGCGATAAAATAATCCTCATGTCTCCCAATGGGATTGTTTCACCAATAGGCAATATTCCCTCCATGAAAAGGTTTGTCGTAGCCGACACATTTGATTCAGGAATGTATGAATATGATAGTTCTCTTGCTTATATTGAGATAGGGGAAGCACAACAGCTAATAGGAATCAAAAATCAAATTTCGGCTGTTGGAATCTGGATTAATGATGTTTTTGATGTCAAAACGGCAAAAAACAATCTGACAGGTCTCTTTAATTATCCTTTCTACATGAGGGATTGGATGGAAATTAACAAGAGTCTTTTTTCAGCTCTGAAGCTCGAAAAAACAGCAATGTTTATCATCCTGACACTCATTATTCTTGTCGCAGCTTTTAATATTGCAAGCGCCTTGATTATGATGGTAATGGAAAAAAACAAAGACATTGCCGTACTTAAAACCATGGGCGCCACCCACAGAACCATCAGGAGAATTTTTATTATTCAGGGCATGATTATCGGGTCTTTGGGCACATTTATCGGGACGGTTTCGGGTGTTATTATCTGTTATTTCCTGAAAAAATATGATTTTATTCAACTGCCGGATGCATATCCATTCTCCACACTTCCAGTGCAGCTTGAATATGCAGACGTTCTGGTAATAGCTGGCAGTGCGGTTCTTATCTGTTTTTTATCAACACTTTATCCATCCTATAAAGCATCAAAAATGAACCCGATTGAGGCGTTAAGATATGGATAATTTAACCCTGCCATTAATGTCTCTCCAATCAATTTCAAAAAGTTTTTGTTCAAAGACATCAAATATTGAAATTCTGAATGATACGGTTTTTAATATCTATAAAGGTCAAACAATCGCGATTGTAGGTTCATCCGGCATAGGGAAATCAACACTGCTGAATCTAATCGGAACCATTGATAAACCGGATTCCGGAAAAATTCTTTTCAGAGGAAACGACCTGTCTTTGTATAATGACGAGAAACTTGCCGGTTTCAGAAATTTAAAAATCGGTTTTGTATTTCAGTTTCATTATCTCCTGCAAGGTTTTTCAGCCTTGGAAAATGTTATGATACCCGGTTTAATAGCGAATAAAAATAAAAAAACTATTGAAAAACTGGCCATAAATATGCTTGAAAGAGTAGGGCTTTCTTTAAGACTCAGGCATAGGGTAGAAGACCTGTCAGGAGGAGAACAACAACGGGTAGCTCTGGCTAGAGCCCTGGTGATGGATCCTGAAATACTTCTGGCAGATGAGCCCACGGGGAACCTTGATCGGAAAAACAGCAGCAGTGTGCATGTTTTAATTCGTGAGTTGAACGAGGAGCTTGGTATGACGGTTATTGTTGTCACTCATAACAATGAACTTGCCGAGATGATGAAAACAAAAGTGACCATAAGGGATGGAAAAATAATTCCTGTATAATAGGAAAAACACTTAGGGGAAAAATTATGAATACATCTTTTTTTAAAAAAGCCTTCACATTCTCTGTTCTGTTTCTTTTAATGTCGGCATGCAATTTGTCTGCAGACACAAATGTGAAAATTGCAATTTTCCCTTTTTCAATTTCAGCAAATAAACCGAACCAACAGATTCAGGAAAAAATCAAACTGATGATATCCGAAAATCTTAAAAAGGAAGGGGTAACCGTTATCTTTCCGGAAATGCAACCAGATGCCGGCAACCTGGATTTTGCCCAATTAAAAACATACGGTATCAACGCAGGAGTTGACTATATCTTAACCGGGTCTGTATTTGTTGCAGGAGAGGGCATCAGCATCGATTCAAAACTGATCAATATATACGATCAGGACAATTTAATTTCTCTTTTTACCGAATCAGATAGTTTTGAAAATCTTTTTTCATCAGTTACAAAATTCAGTAAAGAAATCATTGGAGAATTGTTCAATAAAAAAATTATCACGGAAATCACCGTTGTTGGAAACAAGAGAATTGAAAAAGATGCCATCCTGAGAATTATTGATGCTCGAACCGGGGATATTATTAAACAGGAGAATATATCAAAGGATCTAAAAAAGATTTATGACATGGGATATTTTGATGACGTTATCGTTGAGAAAGAACCCCATGACAACGGTGCAAAAATTGTTTTTAAAGTGACTGAAAAACCAAGCATCCGGGAGATCAAATTCAAGAAAAACTCAGTCTATAAGAACGAAGAGCTGATGGAAAGTATTAATATCAAAACAGGATCCATTTTAAATGTTCACACCATTAATTCAAATGTTGATAGGCTCAGGCTTCTCTATACTGAAAAAAACTACCATAATTGTTCAATTACCTACGAAATCATTCCCCTGGAACATTCACAAGCAGATATTGCGTTCACCATAGAAGAAGGGGAAAAAATCAAAGTTGAAAAGATCAAATTTGAAGGCAATTCTCATTTCTCTGAAAAAGAATTGAAAAAAGTAATGGAAACCTCTGAGAAAGGTTTGTTTTCCTTTTTTACCTCTTCAGGTGATTTAAATGAGACCGAGGTTAAAAATGATGCTGTAAGGATTGAATCTTTATATAAAAATAATGGATTCATTGATGCGAAAGTATCTGATCCCAATGTTGAAATCGGAAAAGAATATATCTCCATAAGCTTCAAAATAGAAGAAGGTGCCCAGTATAAAATAAAACAAATTGATCTTTCCGGAGATCTTATTCTTACGAGAGAAGAAATATTGGAAAAAATCAAATCCAAAGAAGGAGAACTTTATAATCGGGAACAAATCAGAAATGACATGAATAGCATTGCTGATCTTTATTCACAGCACGGGTTTGCCAATGTTCATATCAACCCCCTGATTAACAAAAATGAAAATGAGCATCTGATGGCCGTTAACTATTCGATCAATAAGGGGGAACCTGTTTATTTTAAGAATGTCAATATCAGTGGTAATTTGAAAACGCGGGACAAGGTTATCAGAAGGGAACTTAAGGTTGTCGAGCAGGATTTGTATAACAAGGATGCTATTGAAAAAAGTTATAAAAATCTTAATCGTTTGGATTATTTTTCTGAAATTGATGTCATGCCGGTTAAAACAGAAGAAGAAAATCAAATGAACTTGGATGTGAAAGTTGTTGAAAAAGATACCGGTACATTTTCATTCGGTGGTGGATTCAGCAGTGAAGATGGCGGGTTCGGAATGATATCGGTTCTAGAGAGAAATCTATTTGGGAGAGGCCAAACAGGAAAGATTGCCGCTAAAATTTCCGGATCTTCAAATCTTTATGATATCAGTTTCTTCGAGCCCTATATCCTTGATAGCCATGTTTCAGGCGGATTCAATTTCTATAAAGAAGATAAAGAATACAATTATTATGATAAAGAAGCGCTCGGTATGACATTAATGCTGGGATATAAGCTTTTTGATTATACAAAATTAGGAATTAACTATAATATTGAAGACTTTACCATCTCAAGTGTACAGTCTGATTACACCAATATGACATCTGGTTCATTTCTGACGAGCAGTATCAAACCATACGTTACATATGATTCGAGAAATGATATTTTCCTTCCCACAGAAGGTTTCAAACACTCATTCTCTGTTGAATATGCAGGAGAAATGCTGGGTGGTGAAATTGACTATACCAAATACCTTGCTGAGACAGGAGCTTATTTCCCATTATTCTGGAAATTTACAGGGGCACTGCATGCAGAAGGGGGGTATTTTGATGACCAGACCAATAACACCGTCAGCGTAGATTATGCTAAATTTTACCTTGGCGGAATGAATTCTATCCGGGGGTTTGATAAATATGATATCAACGGAAAGCGTTCTGGAGACATCAAAGAGATAGGCGGTGAAAAATATGTTCAGTTTAATGCGGAAATAACATTCCCCTTGACAGATAAATATAAACTTGCCGGTGTATTTTTTTATGATCGCGGGGATGTTTATAGAACGAGTGAAAGTATTGATTTTGCAGACCAGTTCTCCAGTTTCGGAACCGGGATAAGATGGAATTCTCCCTTAGGACCGTTGCGTATAGAATATGGTTGGGTTATTGATGGTAAAAACGTAAGAGAAGCGGGTGACGGAAAATTTGCTTTTTCTGTCGGTGCTTCTTTTTAAATTATTCACATGTGGAGGCTTTAATGAAAAAGATTGTATTTACCCTATCTGTACTGTATTTTTTCCTTGCATTTGCTCCTGCTGTATTTTCAGCAGATGCAGCAAAGATCGGAATATTTGATTTTCAAAAAGTATTGTCTGAATCCAGTGCCGGAAAACTCACCCAAAAACAGCTTACAGACAAAGGAAATGAATTTCAGGGTAAATTAAAGACTGAAAAAGATAAATTAGATGAGATGAACAAAGCTTATGAAAGAGAAAAACTGGTTTTAAGTCCGGAAAAACAGGGTGAAAAAGAAAAAGATTTTCGAAATCGCGTAAATGATTTTAAAAAGATGCAAGATGATTTTTCAAGGGAATTCAAGCAACTGGAAGTTCAGTCTTTAAATAAAATTCAAGACGATGTGGTCCAGATAATAAATGAAATAGGTAAAGAAGAAGGATATATCATCATTATAGAGAAAAAAGCCGGGGGTGTTCTTTATTCTCTGGAAAAACTTGATGTTACAGATCAGGTTATTAAAAAATATAATTCAAAAACCGCAAAAACCAATTAATTTCTTTTATATGAAACTATCGGTAAATGAAATTGCCGGAATAATTACTGCCAAGGTTATCGGCGATCTGAGTTTTATTGTCATGGGAGTCTCTTCATTTAATGAATCTGGCCCCCATGATATTACATTTGCATGTGATCCAAAATATTTGAACCACCTTGATCATACAAAAGCTGGTGCGATCATTGTCCCGGACAGCTTTAACCCTGAAAAAAGGCACTTGCCCGGTACTGTTTTATTGAAAACACCGAATCCCAAATTGTCTTTTTTTAAGCTGATATCACTTTTTCATCCTGAAAAAAAAATTTTACCCTTTATCCATCACAGTGCTCATATCGGACAATTCTCAGCACTTGGAAAAGACCTGATAATTGAAGCCAATGTATATATTGGTAACCATGTACAAATCGGGGATAATGTTCGCCTGATGCCTGGTGTCTATATCGGGGATGATGTTATTATCGGTGATCAAACCCTAATTAAACCCAATGTCACAATATTTGATGAAACAAAAATCGGGCAAAGGGTTATTATCCATGCCGGAACCGTCATCGGCTCCGACGGGTTCGGATTTGCACAGGATGTTGATCAGCACCGGAAACTCATGCATAAAGGGCATGTAGTCATCGGAGATGATGCAGAGATAGGAGCCTGTAACACCATAGACAGGGGAACCCTTGGTACCACTATAATCGGCAATGGTGTCAAAACTGATAACCTTGTCCACATCGCTCATAATGTTAAAATAGGACACAATACCCTGATCGTTGCACAAGTCGGGATAGCCGGAAGCACTATTGTCGGCCGGAATGTTATTATTGCAGGAAAAGCCGGAATTTCAGGACATATAGAAATAGGCGACGGTGCCATCATTGGTCCTTATTCCGGTGTTCACAGCAATGTTAATGAAAAAGAGATTGTATCCGGTATCCCTCATATGCCTCATGCCCTCTGGAAAAAGGTTGTCAGCACCATATCAAGATTGCCGGAGATGAGGAAAACCCTTTTGTCTTTCGAGAAAAGATTAAAGGATGTTGAAAATATGAAAAAGAATACGGAGTATAAATGATGATTCACCCCACGGCTATTATTGATCCTTCTGCTGAAATTGACAGTAATGTCACCATTGGTCCTTATGCTATTATCAAATCAGATACTTTTATTGGATCCGGTACAACCATCGGCCCGTATACCACTATTGAAAACTACGTGTCCATAGGTGAAAACTGTCAGATCTACCAGTATGCATCTATTGGAGGAGCTCCTCAGGACCTGAAATTTCATGGAGAAAAAACCTATTTAAAAATCGGCCGGGGAACAATAATACGTGAATTTGTAACCATTAACCGGGGAACTGAAAACGGCGGGGGTATTACGGAAGTCGGAGAGGAAAATTATCTCATGGCCTATACCCATATCGCCCATGATTGTAAAACCGGGAAACAGGTTATTCTGGCTAACAATTCCACTCTGGCAGGGCATATCATTATTGGTGACAACGTTAGTGTCGGTGGGTTGGTTGCCATCCATCAATTTGTTCAGATCGGAGATTTTGCCTATATCGGGGGAAAATCCGCTGTGGTTAAAGATATCCCCCCATATGTGATTGCCGCAGGAGACCGGGCAACCCTGCATGGCCTCAACAATGTCGGATTACAGCGGCATAAATTTTCAAAATCAACCATTTCTCAACTTAAAAAAACATACCGGATTTTTTTCAGGATCGGATTGACGGTTAAACAGGCCTCTGAACGTGTCAAGGCCGAAGTGGATATGATACCTGAAGTAAAAAATTTTATGAATTTTATTATTGAATCAAACAGAGGTGTAACACGATAAAAAAATGAATATCGGCCTGATTGCAGGTGGTGGGCAATTCCCCCTATTATTTTCACAAAAGGCCAATGAAAAAGGGTATAAGGTTTTTGCAGCAGGTTTCAATACCGAGACAGATCCCTTACTTTCTGATCATGTTGAGGAACTCCAATGGTTTTATCTTGGACAGGTGACCAAACTCATCAGGTATTTCAAGCATCAAGGTATTTCACAAGCCGTCATGCTCGGCAGTATTAAAAAAAACAATATTTTTAAAGATATCCGGCCTGATTTCAAAGCGCTTTCATTTATCGCAAAAACAGCTCTGACCCATGATGATTCAATTTTGACTTCTTTTGCTGACCTCCTGTTAAAAGAAGGTATTAAAATTTTACCTTCTACCTTTCTTTTACCGGAACTTATTTGCCCCAGGGGATGCTGGACAAAAAGAAAACCAAACAAAGCTGAGCACAAAGACATAATCGAAGGCTGGAGGCTTGCGAAAGAAATCGGAAAACTTGATATTGGACAATGCCTTGTAATGGCAAATGGAACCGTTCTGGCCATTGAAGCCATTGAAGGAACTGATTCTGCCATAAAAAGAGGGGGGCTTTTGTCCCGTAATAGCGGCTGTATTGTGGTTAAACTATCCAAACCTTTCCAGGATTTAAGATTTGATCTGCCTTCCTCAGGCAGTCAAACTATTAGGACCATGCATGAAGCAGGAGCTACTGTCCTTGTTCTTGAAGCAGGAAAATCCATCAGTTTCGATCGCGAAGAAATGATATCCCTGGCAGATCAATACCATATATCCATTCTTGGATATACAGAAGAAGACATATAATGAATACTCTTGTAACCCTAAAGCATGTCATGGTTCTGACCGGTGAACCCTCTGGTGATTTTCATGCAGGCCGGCTTGTGGAAGAAATCAGGAAAAAGAACGGCCGCATTTATTTTTCCGGTATCGGCGGCCCCATTCTCAAGCAACAGGGGGTCGACCTTTTTTATGATATTGAAAAACTCTCTGCCATGGGTATTACTGAGGTTTTTTTACAATTCAGATATATTAAAAAAGCCTTTGATCTCTTCAGGGAAAAACTCAGGCATCACCTACCAGACCTAATAATCCTTGTGGATTATCCAGGATTCAATCTCAGGGCAGCCAAATATGTGAAAGACCATTATAATATTAAAATACTATATTATATTACTCCCAAAGTATGGGCCTGGAAAAAAAACAGGCTGTTCAAAATTAAAAAATACGTTGACTACGCTGCTTTGATATTTCCCTTTGAAGAAAAACTATTTAAAAAAACCGGTATTTCATCCAATTATGTTGGAAATCCTCTTTTGGACGAATACCCTGAAAATTTCCCCAAATCCTTGTTTGGGTCAAAAACCGTATCATATAAAGCAAATGATCCGATTATAATCGGACTCCTTCCAGGTTCAAGAAGTGCTGAAATTAAAAATTTGCTTAATATTATGATTCAATCTGCCTGTCTCATTCATCAAAGACAAAAGCAGGTACGGTTTCTTGTTTCAAAAGCCTCTTCAGTAAGAAGGGTATGGATAGAAGAAGGCATAAAAAAATCAGGCAACCCTCAGCTATTTGAAATTGTAGAAGGACATGTTGGAGAAATTTTTAAACAATCGAACATGATCATCGCAGCTTCAGGAACAGTAACGCTTGAGGCAGCACTTTACCATATACCAACCATCCTGATATATAAAATGTCAATTGCAAGTTTTTGGGTTGCAAAATTACTGGTCAAAGTGAAATATGCAGGCCTTGCAAATTTGATTGTAAATGAAGAAATCATGCCGGAACTTCTCCAGTACAAGGCAAGCCCTGACAAAATATGTAAAAAAGCCATTTATATGATCAACCATCAAAATTATTATCAAACCAGACTGGAATTGGTAAGAAAAAAGCTTGGGAAAAAAGGGGCTGCAAAAAATACCGCCTGTATTGCAATTCACCTTCTCAGAGAATTCCATCCCATATAATAGATTTGACAAAATTACGGAAATTTTATTAGAGTGAGTCCGTTTAAAATAAATATGACAATTATTTTAATTAATATAGGAAAATTTGGATTTGATGTCTTTTGAAATCATTCTTTTACTAATATGCCTTCTTCTGTCCGGATTTTTTTCAGCCTCTGAAACTGCACTTTTTTCCATCAGCAAAGTAAAAGCCCTCCACATCGCAAAAGACGGCTCCGGAAGCGGACGATTGATTCAGAGTATGAAAGAGGATTCTCACAAGCTCTTAACCACTGTCCTGATTGGCAATAATCTTGTAAATATAGGGGCTTCATCCATTGCCACTTCCCTTGCTATCTCCAGGTTTGACTCCAATGCAGTCGGTATTGCAACCGGTATCATGACAATGCTCATTCTTGTTTTTGGTGAAATTTTTCCGAAATCATTTGCCAATCACAATAATCTTCTTGTAGCAAGGCTTGTCATATATCCTCTTTTCTGGCTTTCAAAGTTTTTTTTTCCATTGATTTATATTTTAAACTTTATACCAAAACTTCATGGGAAAGCAGATCCCCGCCATGGTATGTTGACTGAAGATGAACTCATGACCATGGTTGAAGTTGTGGAAGAAGATGGAGAAATAAATGAGGCGGAAAAACAGTTTATCACAAAGATATTTGAATTCGATGATACAGCTTGCTCAGAAATCATGACCCCCAGGGCTGACATGTTTGTGATAGATATTTCAGAGACAGTGGACATCTCAGAAATTCTTAAAACCGGTTTTTCGAGAATCCCCGTTATTGAAGGCAGTATTGATAACATCATTGGGATTTTACATGTTAAAGATCTGTTTGCAAGTTTCCAAAAAGCATGTACTGCAAATTTTAAAGCTCCCATGGATATTAAACAAATCTTAAAAAAACCGTATTTTATCCCTGAATCTAAAAAGCTTGACTCCCTTTTACAGGATTTTAAACGGAATAAAAATCACCTGGCAGTTGTTGTGGATGAACATGGCGGTGTGGCGGGTATAGTTTCCCTGGAAGATGTCCTTGAGGAAATTGTAGGTGAAATTATTGATGAGACGGACAGAATGACACCGGATATTATCCGGCTTAAAGACAATAAATGGATGGTTGCAGGAAGAATCAATATTGATGATTTGAATGAAGAAATTGATACTGGAATACAGGAATCCAATACATATGATACTTTTTCCGGGTTTTTCCTGGAACAGATCGGCAGAATCCCACAACCTGGAGAATCCATTATTTTTGACAAATGGACGGCAACTGTTAAAGATATGGACGGCAACCGGATACAAAGCTTTATCCTGAAAAAGGAATCTTCCTGACGCCATGTGAGGAAACGACAAAATGGTTGAAAATGATTTAAAAAACTTAAGGGATCAGATTGATGATATTGATTCAAAAATATTAAATTTGATTAATCAGCGACTTGAAATTGGAAAAAAGGTCGGACTGATCAAGAAAGAAACCGGTAGCCGGATACTTGACCGGACAAGGGAACGAAGCGTAATTGAAAAACTATCAAAAATAAATCAGGGCCCTGCAGATAAGCAATTATTAAAATATTTTTTTAATGTTATCATTAAAGCAACCCGCGACATTCAAAGACCAAAAACCATTTCTTACCTTGGCCCTGAAGCAAGTCATTCACATATTGCAGCATTGACCTATTTCAGGCATTCTGGGAAATTTGTGGAACAGCCCAATCTCTATGAAATATTCAGAGAAGTGGAAAAAAATGAAAGTCATTTCGGCATTGTTCCCGTCGAAAATTCCATTGAAGGCGCCGTGACCCACACGCTGGATCTGTTCAGCAATTTTGATTTATATATCTGTGCGGAACACTATGAACCTGTCTCCCATGATTTATTATCCATAACCGGTGAACCGCAGGATGTTCAAAAAATCTGCTCACATCCGCAAGCGCTTGCCCAGTGCAGATCCTGGATTAAAAAAAAATTCGGCCATACTCAGATGATTGAAACCGGCAGTACTGCTAAAGCCGCTCTTCTCGCCAGTGAAGATAAAAATATAGCTGCCATTGCGAGCAAACAGGCAGCCCATATCTATGCACTTCAAACCGTAGAATCAAAAATAGAAGATCATTCAGGAAATATTACAAGATTCCTTGTTATCGGAAAAGAACTTCCTGAACCAAGCGGAAATGATAAGACCTCTATTATGTTTGCAACTTCCCATATTCCGGGGGCATTGTTTAAAGCCATTGAGCCCATCGACAGAGCAGGGCTTAACATGTTGAAGCTTGAGTCAAGGCCTACTCACCATCAGAACTGGAGCTATTATTTTTTCCTGGATATAGAAGGTCATCAACAAGATCAACGATTAATCGAAACCATAAACGAAATAAAAAAATATTCCCTGTCGCTTAAGATTCTGGGCTCCTACCCTGTATTTGAAAAAGAGGATTATGAAGCATGATCGACTCTTTTACACAACTTTACGGTGTTTTCGGCAATCCTGTCAGGCATTCAAAAAGCCCGCTTATTCACAATTTTGCCTTTCAGTACCATAATATCAATGCCGTATATCTCGCTTTTGAGCCGGCCGGGGTTTCAAAATGCATTGATGCCGTCAGGACCTTAAATATCAAGGGCGCTTCCATAACCATACCGTTTAAGGAATCCCTGATGGAATATCTTGACTGGATGGATGAGGATGCTGCGGCCATAGGCGCTGTTAATACTATTGTTAACAAAGAAGGAAGTCTTCTCGGATTCAACACTGATTACAAGGCTGCCGTGGAACCCTTGAAGCCTTTTGGCATCACCGGGAAACAAGTTTGTATTCTTGGAGCCGGGGGAGCGGCCCAGGCTGTGGCATATGGAATCAAGAAGGAAAAAGGACATCTTGTGATTTTAAACAGAAATAAAAAAAAAGGAGAAAATCTTGCTGAAAAATACAATGCAGATTTTTTCCCACTGGATGATAAGGAAAACATTTCTAAAATCCAACCGGATATCCTTATTAATACAACACCTGTCGGAATGCATCCGAATATTGCACATCTGTCCTTTCCTTTGGATTATCTGAATCCTGATACCATTGTAATGGATATAATTTATAACCCTTTGAAAACAAGACTTCTGAAAGAGGCTCAATCAAAAGGATGCAGGACCATTGACGGGCTTTCCATGTTTTTACATCAGGGGGCCCATCAATTCCGATTATGGACAGGAATCAGCCCTGACATTGATTTGATGAGAAACATTATCTTAAAGAATGGAGACTTGTAAGTGAAAAAAATTATCCCTAAACAGATCCGGGACCAAAAGGTTGTCATCCCGGGTTCAAAAAGCATTTCTCACCGCATGCTCATCTGTGCCTCCCTTTGTCCGGGCATCACAATGATTGAAAATCTTCTTCAAAGTGAGGATATAACATGGACCATGAATGCTTTGTCATGTTTTGGCGCCTATATTGAAAAGATAAAAGACGGGAATTTTCAGATCACAGGGTTTGAAGGAGCCCCGAAACCCTGTCAAAAAGAAATTTATCTCGGCAATTCAGGTACTTCCATGCGGCTTCTGACAGGAATTGCAGCCTTGGGAAATACTGAATATATCCTGACGGGTGATAAACGGATGTGCGAACGACCTATGATTGAATTGCTTAATGCTCTGACACTGCTGGGCATTCTTGCAAAATCGGAAAGCCAAAAAGGAACACCGCCTGTCCATATATGCGGCGGTAAGCGACAGGGAGGGGGCGTCACTATTGACTGTTCAAAAAGCAGCCAGTATCTGTCATCTCTTCTGATGATAGGACCTTTTATGACGGATGGCCTTGAAATCAGCCTTGACGGCCCTGCGGTTTCATCTCCTTATATTGATTTAACACTGGATATCATGAAAAAATTTGGGGTAGAAGCCTGTCGTATTCATTCCACCCTGTATAAGGTACCGGGTCAACAGGCCTATTGCCCGGGTCAATTCTTTGTTGAGCCCGATCTTTCCAATGCCGGTTATTTCTGGGCCATTGGTGCCATTACAGGAAAGATGATATCTGTAAAAAACATCAGTAAAAATTCTCTTCAAGGGGATTTGAAACAGGTCAAAATCTTAGAGCAGATGGGATGTACCATTAATATTGGAGAAAACGAGATTGGTGTCCGTGGCTCAGAACTTATCGGGATTGATGTTGATATGTCAGATACCCCGGATGCCGTCCCGGCCATTGCCGTTGTTGCAAGTTTTGCCAAAGGAAGGACCCGGATTAATAATATTAAGCACCTCCGGGAAAAAGAATGTGACAGGATTGATGCCATATCTTCCCAGCTCATGAAGATGGGAATTACGGTCAGACAGGGGGATGATTTTCTGGAAATAACCGGAGGCCGGCCAATAGGAGCCCAAATTGAAACCTTTAATGATCACAGGATAGCAATGGCATTTTCCATTCCGGGACTTATGATACCGGGTGTTGAAATTGAAAATGAAACCTGTGTTGCAAAATCTTTCCCAAATTACTGGGAAATATTTGAAACCCTCTAAATAATGAAAATTTTTTTAATCGGATACAGGTGTACCGGAAAGACAACCATAGGTAAAATTCTTGCAGATCGTCTTAATCATAATTTTTTGGATATGGATCAAATGATTGAGCAACGGGCAGCATCGACAATTTCCAACATTGTCGATAGCTATGGCTGGGATTATTTCCGGCAGATGGAAAAAAAATTACTTTTCAATATTGTGACAAAGAACGATGTAGTGGTATCAACCGGCGGCGGTATTGTCATTGATCCTGAAAATTTGATCTTTTTAAATAAAAACGGATATGCCATATGGCTTGATGCAGATATCCAAACCATCTTGTCAAGACTTAACTCAGATCCTTTAACCCATTCTTCGAGGCCTTCCCTGACACTTAAAAATCTGAAAGAAGAAACAAAAGAATTGCTGGAGATACGCAGGCCCTTATATAAAAAAGCCGCTCATTTTACGATTCAAACCGATTTTTATACCCCGCAGGAAATTGTAACCATCATTGAAAGGAGATTGCCCTGATGTCAGGTTCCAGTTTTGGTAAGGCATTTAATATTACTACCTTTGGAGAATCTCATGGAAAGGGGATCGGTGTCGTTATTCAAGGCTGTCCCCCTATGCTTGATCTTGATGAAAAAATTATCCAAAAGGCACTTGACAGAAGAAGACCAGGGCAGGGCGGGGTGTCTAGTACGGCAAGAAAAGAACCTGACAACCCTGTCATTGTTTCAGGCATATTCAAAGGCAAGACCACAGGAACGCCCATTATGATTTTGATTGAAAACAAAGATGCAAAATCAATGGCTTATGATTCAATTGCTTCGGTTTTCCGGCCAGGCCACGGGGATTACACCTATCATGCAAAATACGGCATCCGGGATTACCGGGGAGGAGGAAGATCCTCGGCAAGAGAAACTGCAGCAAGGGTTGCAGCAGGAGCTGTAGCACAGGTCATTCTTGATCAGGAGGGTATCCGGATACAAAGCTATACCCTTGAACTTGGGAATATCAGGGCTGTCTTAACGGATGATTTATCCTGTAAGAACCAGAACTATCTTCAATGCCCGGACATGGCGGCTGCAAAAAAAATGGAGGAAAAAATAATAGAAATCAAAAAACAAGGAGACTCTCTTGGCGGGATTGTTGGGATTATTGCCTCTAATATCCCGGCAGGCCTTGGAGACCCAGTTTTTGATAAGCTGGATGCTGATATTGCAAAAGCATTGATGAGCATTGGAGCGGTCAAAGCCGTTGAAATCGGAGCAGGAATTGATGCCGCTAAAATGACCGGTTTTGAAAATAATGATGAAATTTTCCCTGACGGTTTTAAAACAAACCATTCAGGGGGAATTCTTGCAGGGATCTCAAATGGGGAAGATATTATTGCAAGGGTTCATATCAAACCCATCCCCTCTATATTGAAAAAGCAACAAACCATTGATGAAGACGGAAATAAAACTGAAATATCGACGGGTGGAAGACACGATATCTGTGCGATTCCAAGGATCAACATGGTCTGTGAGGCCATGATGGCCATAACCCTCGCAGACCATGTATTGCGGCAGAAAACCGTAAGGTGACAAGTTTATTTCTTTACTATATCAACCTCAAGTTTGTCTGCAATTTCAATGGCTGAAATTAATGCATCATTAATCATAAATAATTGAATTTTTAACGTTTTTAATGAAGCAGGGGTTGCTGAAATTTTTTCCTTACCGGAAAGAATTTTAGCCAGGGTATTTGATTTCTTTGCAAATTCCGTCAATTTTTCACTGAAATTGGTAATTTCAGCAGCCCACTTTTCTCTTTCCTCTTTGGAAATTTCGATATTTGCATTGCCTGTTCCATTGATAAGATGATCGATCTGATAGTCTTCCGGGTTTGCAATTATTTCATACATGTGAATCTCCTTTTAAACCGGTTCATATAAATTTCTGATAAAAACACTATCAGGATATTTTAAGGCCAATGCTAAGTCAAGCTTTGGGGACTAAAAACATTAGGAATTCAGCCAGTTTTAAAGGATCTTTCACATTTGGCAAATTAAATTTTCATTCTCCTGCATGAAAAATTAAGGGCGCCCTGGAATAAAAAAAATATAGCTGTGTTGAAGCTTTGTTCAATATCAGACAGGGTTTAAGAAAAAAGCTGATAAATCACCTTTTGTATAGATTATCCTGAGAACTGAAAGATAATATTTATACCGGGCATCTGATATCCTTCTCTGGGCGGAAACAAGAAGGGTATTGGCATCCATGATATCAATGCTGTCCGCCATTCCATAATTAAACTGCATCTGGACTGCATTAAAGGTCTCTTCTGCATATTTAAGTTCATCCTTTAGGTTTTCTAAAGTACTTTTTGCCGTTTCATAGTCTAAAAATGAATATTTCGAATCCAGGCTGATTTTTTTTTCCTGAAGTATCAGTGCTTTTTCCGCCTTTTTTTGATCAAGGAGCGCCTGCTTTATGGTAGCCCTTCTCAAACCACCGTCAAAGAGGGTGAACACAAGGGTTCCTGCAACATAAGTGTCTTCTGTATCGGATTTGACGGCTGATGGTCTTGCATCATACTGGAAATCCGTTTCCTTATACCCTCCCTCAAGTTCTATGGCGGGCCAATAGTCGCTTTTTTTGAATTTTACTGTTTTTTCGGCAATATCAAGATTCTTTTTTGATTCTTTTATCTCAGTCCGGTTTTTTAAAGCATAAGCCTGTATTTCTTCAAGGTTGCACTCATAGTTTTCAATTTCCATAATATCCTGCTTATGAAGATCAAACTCCTGATCAATGTCGACCAGGTTCTGCAAAGCTGCTTTGCTTTGATGAATCCCGTTTTCCGCTTTTGTTTGTTCGGTTAATGCCTTGGAGAGTTCTGCTTCTGCCCTGAACAAATCGGTTTTGGTTACATTACCGACGCTTAATTTTTCTTTGACGGCATTCCGGTGACTAGTAAGGCGCTGGACATCGGATTGTGCTATTTCAAAAAATTTTTCAGCACTCAGGATATTGTAATAAGCCTGGGCAACCTGGAATACATATTGGGACCGGATAGTTTCAAGGCTGAATTCCTTTGTTTCGATACCCCTTCGTGTAACATCGAGAGCAATGAGTTCTTTCCCGTTAAGCGTAAATGACTGGGTCAGCTTGATACCGACAACCTGACTGTCCGGAGATGTAATGGAATCTTTTTTATATTCGGTAATACTTCCATAGGCAGTCGCTTTTGGGATTAATACCGACAAAGCCCTTTTTTCCTCTAAACGGGCAATCTCAAGATCATCTTCAGCAATTCTGATGGTTTCGCTTTGGGTGTTGGCAAGCTTGATCAGATCATGAAGAGAATAATTGGTCCGGCAATTTGCATTACCCTGAATTGAAAAAAAAACCAGTACGACGAACAAGAATAGATTTGGCAGTTTATTCATTTTTCTGAACCTCTTTGTATTGAAAATCAAAATGTTTCAACAATATTATCATTATGCGATTTGCGTCAAGAATATAGAATATTAAATTTGAATGATTGTAAAATATTGCTGAACAATCAAATGTCATACCCGTCAATAATTTTATCCCCAGCAATAGATAAATTTCATATCTTGTGATATTAACCATCATAATCATTTAGACATAAATTCATATGAAGGAGAAAAATATGACCCATATCCCGAAAACTCAATTTGATGATCTTTCTTTACTCCGCCAGGGTAAGGTCAGAGATATATTTGATACCGGGGATGCACTCCTGATGGTAACGACAGACAGACTTTCAGCGTTTGACGTGGTACTGCCCGATCTTATTCCGGATAAAGGAAAGGTTTTAAACCAGATATCTGTATTCTGGTTTAAAAAAATGGAATCCATTGTCAAAAATCATATCATCACCACAAATGTAAATGACTACCCGGATGAATTCAAACCCTATAAAGATGCCCTGGATAAAAGAAGCATGCTCGTCAAAAAAGCAGCGCCGCTTCCCATAGAGTGTATTGTCAGAGGGTATATCGCCGGTTCTGGCTGGAGTTCATATCAAAAAGAAGGGCATGTATGCGGTATCTCATTACCTCCGGGTTTAAAAGAATCAGATAAGCTTATGGAGCCGCTTTTTACACCTTCGACCAAGGCGGAAGTCGGAGATCATGATATTAATATCGGTTTTGATGAGACCATTAACCTGATCGGCCGTGAAAGAGCACATGAACTTAGGAATCTGAGCCTTGAAGTATATAAGCATGGAGCAGAATATGCACTTTCAAAAGGCATTATCATTGCAGACACCAAATTTGAATTCGGCCTTTTGGAAGACAAGATTATTCTGATAGATGAAATTCTCACTCCTGACTCATCCAGATTCTGGCCTTTAAGCGACTATGAGCCAGGAAGAGGTCAGAACAGTTTTGATAAACAGTATGTGAGAGACTGGCTGATTGCTTCCGGTTGGGATAAGAAACATCCAGGGCCAAAGCTGCCTCAGGATGTCATTGAAAGGACATCCTGCACTTATAAAGATATCTATACCCGCCTGACAGGTGAAAATGTTTGATACCCTTTGTGAAATAAATCTCTCAGATATTGATTTAAATGATGAGCGTTATAGAATTTCACCAGGGATAGTAAACATCAGTTTTCTTGCTGATTCCATAAAGAAAATAGGCCTGATATCCCCACCGGTTATCAGGCCTGTGGATAATAAATTCATTGTTATCTCTGGATTTAACAGAATCACGGCGCTTCTTCACAACAATGTATTAAAAACGCCAGTGTATTTAGCAGGTAAAGAAACCGATGATTTTCAATGCCTGTTATTTGCCATTGCTGCTCTTTCATTTAAAAGACCGCTGACCCATGTTGAACTGATTGCAGGCGTTACGCGCCTTTCCGATTATTTAGAAAGAGAAGAGATGGCAAAAATAGCACCCCCGGTTTTTAATATGCAACTGACTCCAGGTTTTATTGAGGATCTGTTGCATATCGGGTCTTTACCTGATCCGGCCATGGAATTGATCCACACCGGCAATCTATCCCTTAAGGCTGCTAAAAAAATCTCTTTTCTGGATAAGGATGAAATCCCCTTTTTTTTAAATATTTTTTCAAAAATCAAGGCATCCACCAGTATTCAATTTGAGATCCTTCAAAATATTTTAGAAATATCAGCACGAGAGGGGATTCACCCGCAATCCTTTTTTAAGGAAATGAAAATCATAAATCCCCTTGATGATGAAACTTTAGATGCTGTCTTAAGAACCCAGCGATTCAGAACCATGGTGTTTGAGCAGCGTTACCCTGTACTTTCTCAAACCCGGCGAATGATTCTGGATAAAATTGCTGCCACAAAACTTCCCGGCATTATAAGACTCATACCTTTGGAAAATTTTGAAAGCCGGGGATATTCCATATCTTTTATGGTGAAAAACCATGATGAATTTCAAAAAAACGTCCGGCAGCTGACAGATGTATTAGAAAACAAGACACTCAGAGAAATTCTCGATTCATGAAAATTGATACTCTTTTTATTGATCATTTGTTACCGATAGATGATGAAACAGGATATCTGATATCAAAGATTAAAGCAGATCCCCAAAAAATAGAAGACATCAGGACGGTTTATGATTTTATTAACAATTCGGATGATCCCATTTCTCTTGCCAAAAAGACACTCTATATTACCCGGAATAAAGGTGCCGTTATCAGAAATTGCCCCGGAACCAGTCATTATACCTGTTGTGATTATACCATTCTTCACACCGGGACATTTTGCACCATGGATTGCTCTTATTGTATTCTCCAGGCCTATTTTCATCCCCCGGTGCTGCAATACTTTACCGGGTTGAAATCTCTTGGGCATGAGCTTCAGGCAACCTTTTGCCGGAATAAAATCTTCAGAATCGGAACCGGTGAATATACGGATTCACTGATCTGGGAAAAACAAAGCCTTATGCCCCAATTTCTGGTTGAAACCTTTGCCGGACAAGACAATAGCGTACTCGAACTTAAAACCAAAACCGTTAATATTGAGTCATTGCTTCCCCTTGACCATAACGGGAAAACCATTATTGCCTGGTCATTGAACACTCCCGATATTATCAGGTCACAGGAAAAAGGAACCGCATCTCTTATTTCACGGCTTGAAGCAGCCAAGCGTGCCGAATCAAAAGGATACAGACTTGCTTTTCATTTTGATCCCATAGTGATTTACCCGGACTGTGAATTTCATTATAGGGATGTCATTCGACAGATTTTTAAATATGTCCGTCCTGAAAGTATTGTCTGGATAAGTCTTGGTACTTTCAGGTTTATGCCGGGCTTAAAACAGGTAATTGAAAAAAGGTTTCCGGCATCCACTATCTGCTATGGAGAATTTATCCCCGGGCTTGATAATAAGATGCGATATTTCAAACCCTTGAGAATTAATATGTATAAAGAAATGATTTCCTGTATAAAGGCCTTTGCCCCTGATGTTTTAATCTATTTTTGCATGGAAGATGAAGAAGTCTGGGAAAAATGCCTTGGTTTTTTCCCAGGGAAAGAAGGGGAGCTTGGAAATATGCTGGATCAAAGTGCTGTCAGTCATTGTAATCTTGATAAAGCTTTAATATGAAGCAGATCAGAGAAGATTCAATTTTCATGCGGTCAACCTGCTGTAGAATGTTTTTTCAAGAAGCCTGACCTGTTTTTTTCTTTCAGGGGTCAGAAAATGGCTGTAAAGCGGGTCATTTGGGGAAAGACTTTTTTGAAGAACATCCCTTTCAAGAGTGGACAGCACATCCACGGACACATCACAGGAGGGATATCCCTTGTCGTCGATGAGAATGGTGTCATCCGGTTTCAAGGGGACGATATTGTTGATGTCGACGAGCTTGAATCTGCCGTCACGGGTCACGATCAGATTGCCGATACCGGCAAGATCCGGGATATATCCGGTGTGGGCTATCATCTTGCGGATTTTCTCGACAAACCGGGCAATATTCTGTTTTACTTTTCCGAGCCATACTTCCGGTGTCATATCGGTTTCGGACATGGCAGTGAAAAGATCTCTGAGATGGTTTTCCCCAGGGGTGCGCCACGGATCGAGGATCTCTCCTTCAATATATTCCTGTAAACCGCAGAGGACGATCTCCCGTTTCCCCATGTTGGAATAGTCCACAATAAATTCTTCAGAGGCTGCGATCAGACCAGGCCCAAGATACGTGAAGAGGATCGTATATTTTCTGATTTCCGTTAAAATCTCATCTTTGGATGTAAATCGGTTTCTAAGGATTCTGAACATTTTTTTAGGCTTGGCCCTGGGGAACATTTTTAACCCGTCAATGATTTCCCCCTGGGTTTCTTTTTCCACATCCTTGGCTAAAAGAACTTCAAAAATAAGGGACCGCAGGCCTGAACGATAATACCTCCTGAATATATAGGGCCCGGAGTCATTGATAAAATTCAGCTTCAAGACTTTGTCCCCGGATAGAATACTCCGGTCCCTGATATCCATTGTTTCATTCATCTCAGATCGTGCCGATCCCGGTAAATATGTTGAGGCCGCCATGGAAAACGGGTTTCCAACGGAGCTTGAGCAAAGGGTTCGGCAGGGCTTCTTTTAAAGGAAGGATGAGCCCCAGACGCCATCCCTTGAAATCAGACAGGAGTTTTTTTTCGATTTCCCGGTACAGGGTTTTTGCGCCGTTTTTTTCTTCAAGCCTTTTGCCATAAGGCGGGTTTAACATGATGACCCCCTTTTTCCCAGGACATATAACGGCAGGGTCTATTGAAAAAAAATCTTTTTGGCAAAGGTCGATGGTTTGGCAGAAATCATGGTTTGCCATATTCTGCTGCATCACGGCAACGGCTTGATGATCAATGTCTGAAGCAAATATCTGTTTTTCAGACAGCTTGACCCGGTTCTCTTCAGCCTGTTTTTTCAAATGGGCAAAAGCTTTTGGACTGAAGCTGGGCCAGGATTCAAAGGCAAAGGACCGAAAAAGGCCGGGTGGTATCCCGGCCTTGATCATGGCGGCTTCAAGGGAAAAAGTGCCGGACCCGCACATGGGGTCTATAAGGATATCCGTTGTTGAAAACCCTGCCCGGAAAAGCATGGCAAAAGCCAGGTTTTCCCTTAAGGGGGCAGGTGTCACCTTTTCTTTGATGCCCCGTTTAAACAGAAGATCACCGGTGCTGTCAAGGGAGATATGAAATTCATCCCGGTCTGCCCGGATATACACTGTCTGGGCGGATGCCTTATCTGCTGTAAAGGCAGCCATGGATTCCATCTGGTTGAGGATGATTGCCTCGCATCGCTCTGCAATGGCATCGGAATGGTAAAGCCTTGATTTCCTGGCTGTGACGGAAAAATTAAGGGTGCAGTTTTCCGGCAGGAAAAGGGCAAAATCAATGGCCCTGATTTTTTTTTCAAGCTTTTCAAAAGAATCTGCCTTGAATCTGCCTATCCTGAAAAGTATCCGGGAAGGACTCCTTAGATTGAGATTCATGGCAGCACAATCTGAAATCCTGCCCTTGAATTCAATGCCGCCGTCAATGAGCTTAAGATTATTCTGCGGGAACCTGGCCGTGAGCATTTCAGACCGGCAAACGGTTTCCAGGCCGGGTGAGCAGACAATGAAAAAATCATGCTCCCGGCCGCTGACCCTTCTTTTTATTCTTTTTTCAAATGCAGTCCGGTCCATTTATAACCTTTTCATGGCGCAGCGGATCAGTTCCCGGGTGGTTTCAAAAGAAATGCATTCATCCGTGATGGATACTCCGTATTTCATATCTTTTAAATTGCCGTCACATTTCTGGCAGCCTTCAAACAGGTTGCTTTCCAGCATGAGGCCGATGATGCCGGTGTTTCCGTCCAGCCGCTGGTCCAGTGCACTTTTGAAGACAAAGGACTGTCCAGTGTGTTTTTTGCCTGAATTGTCATGGGAACAGTCGATCATCACGGCATCCAGAAGGGTCTTCCGGTTCAGCTTTTCACGGGCTTTTCCGATGGAGACCGGATCATAATTGGGAGAGGGGCCGCCTCTCAGGACCAGATGGCCGAAAGGATTGCCTTTCGTGTGGACCACACAGGCCTGCCCGGCCGGGTCGATCCCCAGAAAGGTCTGGGGTGTGGCCGCTGCGGTGATGGCATTGATGGCGGAATCAAGGCTTCCGTCTGTACTGTTCTTGAATCCGACAGGCATGGAAAGGCCGCTGGCCAATTCCCGGTGGGTCTGGGATTCCGTCGTCCTGGCGCCGATGGCCACCCAGGTAAGAAGCCCGTCAATGTATTGGGGGGTGATGGGGTCTAAAAGCTCGGTTGCCGTGGGCAATCCCATGCGGTTGATATGGATGAGAAGGGATCTTGCCTGTCTCATCCCTTCATCCACATTATGGGATTCATCCAGAAAGGGATCATTGATAAGACCCTTCCACCCTACCGTAGTTCTGGGTTTTTCAAAATACACCCGCATGATCAGGTTGATCTTGTTTTTTACCTCTTCTCTCAAGGCGTTCAGCTTTTCGGCATATTCAAGGGCCGCATCAATGTCATGGATGGAGCATGGGCCTGCAATCACCAACAGGCGGGAATCTTTCTTCTGTAAAATGGCTTCAACATCTTTCCGGCCTTTGATCACGATTCCGGCAACATCATCGGTGATGGGCAGTTCTTTTTTGATGGCAGCCGGTGAGATAAGGGGTTTAAAGGCTTTTACATTAAGATCATAGGTCGTCTGGTTCATGGTCTTCTCCTTTTGCAGGATTCAGACAAAAGCGAGCAGCTCAAACTAAAAAGCCGCAGGCTTTTGCTGCCTGCGGCTTTTATTGTTATTTTAACATTAACGCCGGACAGGCAGACCTGTATAATAATATACTGAATAAGAATAATATCTGTCTGTCAAGCTGTGTTTCATTTGTTTTTTCCTTTTTTAAACACATAGACCATAGATTTTCTTTCAAGTCAAGCCCTTTGATGGAGTTATAAATTTTACTCCTCAGGTTCTACCCTGCCTCTCAGGCTTTTCACCCGGCTGTGTTTTATTTTTTCATCCAGTCGTTTTTCCCCTGCAGCTTTGGAAGGCCGGGTGGGTTTTCTTTTTTTGGGGGTGGCCATAGATTTTGAAATCAATGCCAGAAGACGGTTGACTGCATCCTCCCGGTTTTTTTCCTGGCTGCGGAACCGCTGGGCCTTGATAATGATGATGCCGTCCTTTGAAATTCTCCGGTCCTTCAGGGCCGACAAGGTTTCTTTTATATGATCCGGCAGGCTTGAATGTTGAATATCAAACCTGAGATGAACGGCGCTGGATACTTTGTTGACGTTCTGTCCACCGGCGCCCTGGGCGCGGATGGCTTCAAAACGGATTTCATTTTCCGGGATGGCGATCTTTTCTGATATGAATAACATCACTGCCTCTTTTATATTAAAATGCGTTAAAAGGTTGATGCCTTCATTTCACGGCAATTGAACGGATGAAAGTTTTTCCATGGTTTTATAATCCGTGTTATCACATTGAATCGGGGTAATGGAAATATAGTTTTGGGACAGGGCATGGACATCGGTATCGATTTCACCCATGATCCGGGAGGCGTCGCCATACCAGTAATAAAACCTGTTTTTGGGGTCAACCCGTTTTTCAAACTGTTTTGAAATATTATCCTGGGCTTGACGGGTGATCCGGACACCCTGGATTCCGTTTATGGGGATGTCCGGCGCATTGATGTTCAGGAAAGTCCCGTCAGGCAGGTCGAAATTATGGATTTTTTCAGAAAGGCCTGTAATAAACCTGGACATTCCCTGAAAATCCATGAATTTATCTGATCTTCGGATGGAGACCGCTATGCTTGAGATTTGATTCAGTGCGCCTTCCCGTGCAGCCCCCACCGTGCCTGAATAATTAATATCCACGCCGGTGTTGCAGCCGGGGTTGATCCCTGAGATGATCAGGTCCGGTGGCTGTAACGGACAAAGTTCAAACAACCCGAGTTTCACGCAGTCGGCAGGGGTCCCGGTAATGCCGTATCCCGGCCTGCCGTTATTGAGGGTGATTGCATTGATCCGCATGGGCTGGTTCAGGCTGATGCCGTGGCTCACAGCGCTTTTTTCCCTGTCCGGTGCAATCAGAAGGACCTCGTGCGCTGCAGCACTCAGAGCTTCATAGAGGGCAAGTATCCCCGGGGCATTGTATCCGTCATCATTTGTCAGAAGAATTTTCATGTGCATAATTTAGGGCCTTTATCCAGGTTACGGCATCAGGGTCATTTTTGATTTTTCATGCTCATCAATAGCTTTGTCACTGAACCACCAGTATTTTTTTTCGCCTGACATAAAGGCATCTACCTGATCTTTCATATGGGGATGAAAGGTTCTGCCGGTCACCCCGCCGGGCATGACGGCCAGGATTTTTCCATTGTCTGAAAAATCGGCCACCATGCGAAGGGCCGCACAATGGGTGACTTGAAAGGGTTTGTCATAATCATACCACCCCCTGTAAAGGGTTTCCCCTGATCCGCCGATGGGCATGGGGCCGGAGCCGAGCAGTTCCTTTCCCAGACCTTTTCTTAGGATGGGGTTGACCAGTTCCAGGGTGTGCACTTTTCCCCATTGCCATTTTTCAGGATCAGGTCCCAGGACAGGATTTAAAAACCCCTTTGCCTTTAGTGCGGCCAGGTGAAACAGATCTTCAAGGGTTTCGGTCTTATCCTTTGTCCGGATATCGTCAAACCATGGGTCATTTTTGCTTATGACCATTTGTTCCAGTTTTTCCTGCCAGAAATACCAGTTATTGAGCAGGGTCAAGGCCTTTTCCGGGCCCAGGTCGTCTTCAACCACCATCATGGCAAAAAACCGGTAAACGGTCTGAAAGACGGCAGGTGCCGGTTTTTTCGGGTCATCGGTAAAATCCCAGCTCGACAGGATGTTGCCGAGGGTCCTGGTGTCATCATATTTCAACAGGCTTTCGGCCATGATGGGAGCAATTCGTTCCGCCATCAGGTTTTTGATATCCCTCTGATAAGACCATAAATCATCAATGGATTTTTTTCCAGGAGCTGTCATGAGTTCTGAGATTCTTCTGTAGCGGTAGGAAGGGGCAAAATAAGAGGAATAATAATAGGGGTAGTCATGGCCTGTGGTTTTCTGGTTACAGGTGGCGAGCCAGTTTTTTTCAGGGTTCATGGCCGAAGGCATCCGGTCTGCCGGAATCCATCCTGTCCAGTTATCGGTTGAATCTTTTACCAAAAAGGGGAAGGTGCCGTCACCATTGGCGCGGATGGGGATTTTACCTGAAGCCTGGAAACCGATATTGCCTTTAGCATCGGCAAAGACCCAGTTGAAACATCCCATGGGAACCTGTTTTAAGGCGGTTGCAAGCTCTTGGCTGTTTTTTGCCGTCAGAACATCCATCAGGCCAATGGCCGGTTCCATGGATTCAACAGGGGCAAACCGCATGCTGATAATCTTTTCTGTGGTAAATCCGTCCAGGATTCCGGAAACAACAGGGCCCCTCCGGGTTGCCCTGATGGTGACAGGCTCTTCCCTGTATCCGCCCGGGGCATTTTTGTCTTTTATCTTCATGGTTTCTTTAATCATGACAAAGGGGATGGAGGTCTCTTTTTCAAGATAGTTGTCCTGGTTTTCAGGGTCAGGGGTTTCAATATAGAGATCCTGCATGTCTCCGTAGTTATTGGTGGCAGACAGGGCAATATGATCGGTACGGCCGATGGACATGCCGGGAATACCGGCAATATTCACCCCGACCGCTCTGAAATCGGGAGTGATGAGTCCGATGGGATACCATACTC
The DNA here is from genome assembly GCA_001799395.1 of Desulfobacterales bacterium RIFOXYA12_FULL_46_15. Lineage (GTDB taxonomy): Bacteria > Desulfobacterota > Desulfobacteria > Desulfobacterales > Desulfobacteraceae > Desulfobacula. The sequence continues at coordinate 62,064 of MGTJ01000028.1, forward strand.
CCGGCAGAATCCTTGGATCAAGATGGGGATCGCCGCAAAGAACCGCCTTACCGGTGGCGGAGAGAGCCGGGGATATAGCCCAGTTATTGCTCCCGATTCGAAGGGCTCCGTCATGGGCATAAGCGTCGGTTTCCCTGATAGCGGTTAATGAAGCCATCAGGTTTTCTTTTGGAGGCATCATAAACGTCCCGGTATCCTCCGGGTCATCGGCATTGATATTCACCGGCATGAGCCTGGATGCGTTTTCATACCCCAGGGTTTCAAGGAGCATCTGGGCAGTGATCTCAGTGCCCAGGTTGGCTGCGGTTGAATATCCCATGTAATAAAGCACGCCAAGGGAATCGGTGACGGTCCATTTTTCAGCCTTGATGCCGGCAAGTTTGAATTCGAGAGGGATATCGTTCGGGCAGGTGTCTATGAAAGCATTGATGCCGTCCACATATTTTTGAAAAAAGGCCCTGGTTTTATCATCCAGGATGTTTGCCTGCTTTTCGGCTATTCGATAAAGGCCGATGGTTCTCATGCGGATGTCCAGGTTTTCGGCAGCAGGCCCGGCAAATTCACAGACCCTGCCCTGGATGACAAGGCGGGTCAGCTGCATCTGAAAGAGCCTGTCCTGGGCTGTGGCAAAACCCTGGGCCATGAGCACATCTCCGGTATTTTCTGCATGGACGTAGGCCATCCCGTTTTCATCCCGCTGGAGCGTGACCTTATCTTTGAGACCTTTAAGCTGAAGCTCTCCTTTGTCTTGATAATCATTCAAAAACCGCAGACAGAAAAATGCGGACAGGCCGCAGGCGGCTAAAAAAAACAGGATGACAAGACCGTAACGAAACCCTTTCATTTTTATTTCCTCTTTTTTTA
>MGTJ01000028.1:62953-63061 GCA_001799395.1 Desulfobacterales bacterium RIFOXYA12_FULL_46_15
ATGAGTTAAGGAAGTGTCAATAAAGAATGAAAAACAACAGCAATTCTCGGTGAAGAGAATAGGGCCGCTATAAAGGAGGGATGGGAGTGGGGGAGATTCTTTTCTTAT
>MGTJ01000029.1 GCA_001799395.1 Desulfobacterales bacterium RIFOXYA12_FULL_46_15
TAACGTCAATTTTCAGCGGAATTTTAAAGAACTATCCGTGATCAGTGCAGAGGACCGGACTGTTCTTGGCAGAAAAATCCTCATTGCATTTTCAAGACAACCCGGAAAAGTCGGCAAGATTCTTCTCATTTCAAAGAGTGACAGACATTTCCAGGGGTTACAGTTAAAATATGTAAAAAACATGGGTAAAATAGGAACCTGGGAGCTCATCAATAAAAATGTCAAATCCCATCAAATCCAGGAAGAATCGCTTATCAATGCTCATACAATTGAAGAAATCGGCGCCTGGTTGATAAATAATGACCTGTATCATGAAGATGCAGTAATTCATCTAATCCCGAATCCTACCTATGTTACATTTGATGATATCCGAAAACTGTTTAAAACCATGCATGAATTTTTTAAACCTATCCTGAGAAAAGAGGTTGCTTTTGATCAATTACTATTAAAAACCAGAGTGGTTTCATTATTTATTTCAATTAATTTTTATGCGCCTTTGCAGCAGCATAAGATTACTGAATATACAGCTGTCTATATAAATTCATGGGGGGAGATGTTTTGTAGATCCTTTTACTCTGAAAAGGGGTTTCATAGTCTTGAAGAAACAAAGAATGATATCATGTCCAGGATGGTTATCAAAAAATTCCCTTTAAATACGGCTTATTATTTTTCAAAAGGGGTTGTTCGGTGATTTTTTTTAAAAATCAGCATGAAACTGCGGTTGTTAACCGGATATTGACATTTTTATTTGAAAGATATAAAAAAAGCAGGAATTTTTTTCTTTTGAAAGAAGTATATTGAAAGAGAGCATCACCATTATCCGCACAACATCAGTCAAAAATGAATTTGGAATGCATGCAAGACCTGCATCCAGAATAGCGCAAATAGCTGAATCCGCACAATCCGGCATTTGGCTTCATGCAAATTCGACAAGGGTTGATGCTGCCAGTATTCTTGATATACTGACACTTTGCGCGGTTAAAGGGACTGAGATAGGAGTTGAAATTGAAAACCAGAAGGACATGGATGTTTTAGATCGGCTTATTGATTATTTTGAAACCGGTTTTGGAGAATCACAGGGATGAACACATCAACATCCGGACAGATTATTGTCAAAGGGATCAGCGGTTCGCCGGGAATTTGTATTGGAAAGGCCTACCTTGTCGATAAAGAAGGGGTTAATCTGATTAAACGGTATCCTATCAATGATGCCCAGATTTCAAATGAAATCGACCGGTTCAAGCAGGCCGTATCAAAGGCAAAAAATGATTATGCAAGAATCATTGAATCCATAGATAAGGCAATAGAAGACAATATTGATATCCTTGAAACTCACATGGTGCTTTTTGAAGATAAAATGCTTTATGAAAGGACCATTGATACGATTTCAATAGACAAAATAAATGCAGAATGGGCATTAAGAAAAGTAGCCGGAAAGGCAAAATCCATGTTTCAACAAATTGATGATCCTTATCTGAAGGCAAGAGTGAATGATATTGATCAAGTAATGGATAAAATCATGGCAAATCTTATCGGCGCTCAGGATAAAAAAATTTCAGATATCAATAAACGTGTTATTCTTGTGGCCCATGATATTTCACCAGCCGATGCGAGTCAGATTCAGCTTGAACGGATTAAAGGATTTGTTACTGATCGGGGCGGAAAGGATTCTCATACCAGCATTATTGCCAAATCATTAAAGATCCCTTCGGTTCTTGGGCTTGGCAAGGCAACCGTAAATGTAAAAAATGATGATATCCTGATTGTTGACGGATCAGCCGGCATTTTGATTATCAATCCGGATGAGGATACGCTTTTTGACTATGTGGAACGGTTGACAAGATTTGAAATTTACAGGGCAGGATTAGAACGTGAATCTCACCTGCCTGCCATCACAAAAGACGGGGTTGTTTTAAACCTAATGGCCAATATTGAACTTGTAGAAGAAATTGTGGCTGCTAAGGATTATGGAGCAACCGATATCGGTCTTTTCCGGACGGAATTCCTGTATCTTGACCTGAGGCGTTTCCCTACTGAGGATGAGCTTTTCTGTAAATATAAAGAATTGGTAGAACTCATGTTGCCTCACAGTGTAACTATCCGGACGCTTGATATTAATGGTGATAAGGTCAATTCTTATTTGTCGGTGGTTGAAGAAGCCAACCCGTCCCTGGGATTGAGGGCAGTCCGCTTCTGTCTTGAAAATGAGGCTGTATTTATCACACAATTGAAAGCGATTTTAAGAGCAGCGGCAATTGGGAATATTAAATTACTCATCCCCATGATTTCATGTGTTGAAGAAATACTCCAGGTTAAACAGATTATTCAAAAAGCCGTCCAGGATCTTGAGCATGAAAAGAAAGTTTTTAATAAGGATATACCCCTCGGTATTATGATAGAAGTGCCGTCGGCTTCGATTATGGCTGACTATCTTGCCGAACATGTGGATTTTTTCAGTATCGGTACCAATGACCTTATCCAGTATTCCCTGGCTATTGACAGGCGAAACCCTCAGGTAGCACATCTGTATCAGGCATTAAACCCGGCTGTGTTAAGAATGATAAAAATGACCTGTGACGCAGCAAAGAAAAAAGGGATTGATATTGTCATGTGCGGGGAAATGGCAGGTGATCCTATTAATATTCCGGTTCTCATCGGTATGGGGCTTACTGATCTTTCAATGAATTCAGCATCTATCCCAGTGGTAAAAAATATGATACGTAATATTGACAGCCGGAAAGCCAAAAGCCATATGAAAAAAATCATGGTATTGAATACTGCAAAGGAAATAACGGATTATATCATAAATGAATACAAAGACATCCTTCCTTTTGTGGGGGAAGACGAAATCCTATGAATAAAGATTTTATAAAATTAATAGCAACCAATAAGAAAGCCTGGCATGAATATATCATTGAGTCGGAATATGAGGCAGGAATTGTTCTTGCGGGGACGGAAGTTAAATCAATCCGTAATGGAGGAGTCAGTTTTCAGGATTCCTATGCAGACATCAAAAATGGTGAAATTTTTCTGCGGCAATTGCATATTTCACCCTATAAATACTCATATTACAGCAATCATGAAGCTCTAAGGACAAGGAAGCTTCTTTTCCATCGGTATGAAATCAAAAAACTTTTGACAAAAATCAAAGAAAGAGGCTACACGCTGGTCCCTTTAAAAATTTATTTCAGAAATGATAACATCAAGGTTTTAATCGGGCTCTGCAAGGGGAAGAAATTATATGACAAGCGCGAATCCATAAAACAGAAAGATATTAAAAGGGAAATGGACAGAGATTACAAAAAAAAATCTAATTAGCCGCCAATATTGACTTTTCAGGCATACAAGATTATATTAGCAGATATTAACTGATCTTTTAAAATTTGGGGGCGTAATGGCTTCGACGGAGATTTTGAGGCCTGAGGTAGCATACCGAGCTTTTTGTCAACTCGTAAAACCTGACAAAACTTAAACATAATCGCAGACGATTATAACTACGCTGTAGCTGCTTAAGGCAGCTTCCGTCCTGCTGAAATCTCTCCTGCGGATTTCGGGTCAGGGCGTCGACTTTGCAGGATCGCTTATTAAGGGCGCCTGAACCTTAAGGGCTAAACTTTTCAGGATATATTGCCATGTATCCATCTCAAAGGGGACAAGGCAGCGAATATAAATTTTGAGATAAGTATGTAGAAGCCCAGGTTGATTGTTTTCGGACGCGGGTTCAACTCCCGCCGCCTCCACCAATTTTTATTACAAATTATGGGTCCAAGCAGGGAAAAAATCACAGCACTTGAAAAAAGAATGTCTGACTTGGGCATTAAAAAAGAAGATATTGAAGAAAAATTCATCAAATCTTCAGGCAGAGGTGGCCAGAAAGTCAATAAAACATCGTCTGCCGTATTTCTCAAACATAAGATAACCAATCTGACTGTCAAATGTGGAAAAGCAAGGTCTCAGCATTTAAACAGATTTTTAGCGCTGAGAAGTCTTATTGATATGATTGAAGAGACAATCATTGGCAAAAATGCGAGAGAGGCTGAAATAATTGATAAAATCAAAAAACAGAAACAAAGAAGAAAAGCAAAAACAAAGAAAAAACTCCTTATAAATCAATAATTTCAATCTGAGTATCCACAACCATGGCTCCCTAATTCTCAAAAAGAACCGAGTTGGCAGGGCTTTATCCGGATATTCATTTTTTCACATGAGGAGCCCATGTCAATTCTTTTCATTTTCAGATCAGTTGCAATATCCCAGCATGAGAGACAGGATAACCGTCCATCGACCGCTGATTTTTCAAGCCGGTCACCTAAATCAGGAGTAATTTTAATTTCAGGATTGATTTTTTTTCCACCATTGCAGTAACCAAACAAACCCAGTTGGCATTCTGTAATCCTGAACTCTAAAAGGTCTATCTGTATGCCTATTTCAGCCGGGGACAGGCTTACGGCTTTGGAAATCTGATGGGCTGAAGAACAGGTTATGCTTTCATTGTCGGCTATGGCCTTTATCTTATCTGCCACGACTTCATTAATCCGATGCGCTTTATGTTTTGCCGCAAAATGTCCTTTATCCTGATGTCCCATAACTCCATCCTTTTAATTTTATTTTATGTAAAGACTTGGGATTTTTTTTACCGGTGTATAACTATGCTTCATATTCATAAGGCTTTCTGCATTCCCTATTGCAAAGTATCCCTTAGGGACAAGGGCCTGGTAAAGCTTATGGATTACTTTTTCGCTGGTTTGAAAATCAAAATATATCATAACGTTTCTACATAGTATGGCATCAAATAATATCTGAGGTACGGAATCTGAAATAAGATTGAATTTTTTAAATATGATATGTTTGGAAATTTCCTTTTTAACCTTGATTTGCCCTTTGAATTTCCCGGACCCCTTCTGAAAAAAACGGTGTAAGAGCTGAAGTGGAACATTCTGCAATTTGTCCATCCTATATATGCCTCTTGCTGCAGTTTCAAGAACAGTATGCGAGATATCAGTTGCAAGGATGGAAAATGAAAGTCCCAGGTGTTCAAGCTGAATTGCAACAGAATAGGGTTCATCTCCTGTTGAACAGGCAGCACACCAGATTTTAAACTCTTTTTTTTTATCCGGGTTAAGCTTAAATTGTTCAATGATATATTCGATACTTTTATTTTCTCTGAAAAAAAAGGAATGATTTGTGGTGACTGTGTCTATGAAATCAATCAATTCTCTTTCATCTGCATAAAGAAAAGAAAGGTAATCCTTCAGAGATTTGTTGGTCATTCGCATCCGCTTGGCAAGCTTTGATTTTAAAAGCTCGGCTTTTCCCTCATGAAGGTTTATCCCAGAGGTAGAATAAACAAGGGCTGTTATATCATTAAATTCTTTTTTTGTGAGTAGTATGGAATCCATGAAAAAATCATAGTATATTCACTGGAAAAAACAAATGATATTTTCGGAGATATCTTTGGACAGACGGAAAAAAAATGATTTCTGGGCAAGGTTATTATTCTATCTGAATATAACAGCAAGTATTTTACTGTTATGTATTCTGTTGATTTTTCATCGTGCCCGGCCTGAATTTGAAACCTTGTTTGATCGATTTTACAAGCTGAACCTCAGAAAAACCTGGGATATTCAATATCTTTACTATCTTATATATATAGTCTGCTTTGGAATTTGTATAAGTATAACCGGACTATTTCTTAGAAAATTCCGGGGAAGAAGGGAGAATGATCATAAAAAAGCATTAATCATTACCGGTATTGTTTCTCTCATATTGCTTTTTGTATCAATGAATGTGATGTGAAGCATCAAGATTTCATACGATCTGCCGATAAGTTTGTTCATAATAGTTAACTGAAATACTGGATAATAAATGAAAACATATTTTACCGTTTTTATATGGATATTAATAGCGGGATCGATATGTTTTGCGAGAGATTTTCAGTTTGAGTTCATTGAGGAAAACTATAGAGAAACCCAAGCAGATTTTTCATATCAACCCATAATTTATCACTCTATCCAAGTTAATTCCACACTGGGGCCCAAATTATTAATCCTTAAAGGAGATGATTACAATTATCGCAAATGGTTCCGACAGTATATTTCTCAAAATAAAAAATTTATTGCAATAATTGCCGATGAGCGGTTAGATGAGTTTATTTCAGCAAAGGCTTATGAGATAGATATAAAAGCCATCCACCCTTTTAATGGGGATAAATGGATCACTGACGATGTTAAGCCCCCCGGCATGAACACCATGGAAGGGGATAATCATATATTGATCGTTGATCCCAATGAAAAAAGAACACGACTTATTCAAAGTGTCGTTGAAAAAATGCAATACCGTGCTGATATTTTTACAGATGGATTGGCTGCGCTTGAGGTGTTCAAATTACAACCAGGAAAATTCAAGATGGCCATTATTTATTTTGATAAAATCGGGATACCCTCTGATCAGTTAATCGAGCAAGTGGTAAAATTAAACCAATCCATTCCCGTAGTTCTTGATACCGGATATAATAATGAGTCTGAGACTGATAAGTTCATTAAGAAATTTTCCGGGTCCGGTTCAATCCATATTAAACCGGTAATGTTGAGGGATTTGCAGAAAACTATTGAAACGCTAATAAAAAAGAATGCATAGATTTATGAAATTTTTAAGGGCTATATTTCTACTGATTGTTACAATTATTGTATCACCATGGATTTCTGATGCTGATGCTGATGATTCTGTATTCAATAAAGAGGAAATGAGTTTTAAAAATTTTATTACATGTGAATTGACTAGAACCGGCGCCAAGACTCACTTTAACGGAAAACCTTTTAAAATAACCATGATAGACCTGTTTGATGTTCAGATTGAATCGGATATCAGAATTGTTACAGGCGCTGTTGAGTGTTTTGTCAGTGATAAATACATAACTCTTTATGCTGCCGTCGGCATTACAAAAATTCTTGAAAATGAACAGATATCCTACTATACCATCCGTCCTAAGGACTTTCCCATTCTTGCTTCCGAGCTTATCCGGTTTCCTTACAAGGAAAGATGTAAATGGACTCAGTATTGGGTTGATATTGATTAACCGGATCATGTATGTTTGTTCACTTTATTATTGTCTGTCCATATATTCCTCTGTATTAAAAAAACAATCTTCAGCAATTCTTATTGTTTAAAAAATATCATGACAATGATATGATGCCCCAAAAAAGAATACTTAGAACAGGAAAATCCGGCAGAATGAAACGATGCTGAATATTGAGGGCATTTCAAAGAGTTTTGGAGACCAGATTCTTCTGGACGATACTGGGTTCCAGATAAATCCAGGGGAAAGGGTAGGGCTTGTCGGTCGCAACGGCCATGGTAAAACTACATTGCTGAATATTATATCAGGCAGTGACCATGCTGAAGAAGGAAGTATTTCCAGTCCATCCGGGTATAGAATCGGATTTTTACCTCAAAAGATCAGTTTTTCAAAATCCCGTGTTATTGATGAAGCAGTCCTTGGACTTCTGGAACATGATAAAGACAACCACTGGAAGGTTGAGAAAATTCTTGCCGGACTGGGTTTTTCTGAAAATGATTTTATAAAGGACCCGATTGAGTTTTCAGGTGGATTCCAGGTCAGGCTGAATCTAACCAAAGTATTAGTTTCAGAACCTGATCTATTGATCCTGGATGAGCCCACAAACTATCTGGATATTACCTCTATCCGGTGGATTTCACAATTTCTGATTTCATGGCCAAGGGAAGTTCTGCTGGTTACCCATGATCGAAATTTTATGGATAATGTTGTAACCCATATTGCCGGTATTCATAGGCAAAAAATAAAAAAAATAAAGGGGGATACCTCTAAATATTATGATCAGATTGCCCAAGATGAAGAAGTCTATGAAAAGACGAGAGTAAATGAAGAGAAGAAAAAAAAAGAAATTGAGCTCTTCATCTCAAGATTCCGTGCAAAAGCCAGGCTTGCCAATATGGTGCAGTCGAGGATCAAAACCCTTGAAAAGATAGGATCAAAAGAAAAACTCCAGAAATTGAAAAACCTTGAATTCGGATTTAATTATCTGTCCTTTCCCGGCAAACAGGTCATGCAGATCCAAAATTTGTCTTTTGGCTGGGAAAAACAATTTCTGCTTGTTAATAATTTTTCTTTGATGGTTTATCCCGAAGACCGTATTGGCGTGATCGGTAAGAATGGAAAGGGGAAAACCACCTTTTTAAAACTTGTCAGCGGCAAGCTCAGCCCCATCGAAGGCAGCATCCAAATCAACCCGGGTGTTGAACTCGGCTATTTTGAACAGACAAATGTACAATCTTTGAATGATGAATTTACTATTGAAGATGAATTGATAAAATCTTCTCCTGACTCAGATCGTCAGGCAGCAAGAAACATCTGTGGTGCCATGATGTTCGAAAAGGACCTGGCACTAAAAAAAATAGCCGTTTTATCGGGTGGCGAGAAATCAAGGGTCATGCTCGGAAAATTGCTGATGACCCCGTTGAATCTCCTGCTGTTGGATGAACCCAGTAATCATTTGGATATCGAAGCATGCGACTCTTTTGTATCAGCACTCGATAATTTTGAAGGCGCCTTGATCATAGTTACCCATAATGAAATGTTTCTCCATTCCCTTGCAAACAGGCTGGTCGTGTTTAAAAACGACAGTGTTCATGTCTTTGAGGGAACTTATCAGGAGTTTCTGGAAAAAGAAGGATGGGATGAGGAAGACAGTATTGTTAAAAAAGTAATAAAACCCCCAATTCTTTCGAAGAAAGAGCTTCGTCAGAAAAAATCAGATATTATTATCAGGAAGTCCAAAGCAATTAAACCCGTTAAACATAAAATTGATCGTCTTGAAGCAGATATTGAAAAAAACGAGACCTTAATTGCCAGAACCAATGATTTTCTTCTTGAAGCTTCAAGCAAGAAAGACAGTCAGACATTACAAACCCTTGCAAAAGAGCTGGCAGGGCTTCAAGCCTTGAATGAAATTTTATTCGAAGAGCTTGAAATTCAAATGGAACTATTTGATAAAATAGAAACTGATTTTAATCATCAGTTAGAAGAGGTTGAAAGGTAGTATTTTAATATGGACAAAAAAAAGATTCGTTTTTATTATGGTATTGTTCTGATTGCTGTTGGGCTTGGGGTTTTCTATAGAATACCACAGGTTATGCCGCAAATTGAAACGATTGAATTTTTTAAGCAAAAAATGTTTCTTGTTAAATTGTGTTTTTATATTCTCGGCCTATTCCTTGTTTGGGCCGGCGCCATCAGAATTTTTAAAATATATAAAGATAGTTAAGGAATAAAAATGCAAAAAATTTCCAGCTTGAAATCCACTATAAAAGATCAATCAGGAGCCGGGAAAACCAGGATCGGTGAGATACTTTCTAAAGAGGGTCAGATTACAAGCATGCAGCTGGATGAAGCATTGTCGATTCAGAAAAAAACCAATGAGCGCCTGAGCGGAATTCTTTTAAGCAGAGGATATATTGACCCGGATACAATTGTTAGTGTGTTGGGGCGTCTCTATAATTATAAAGTCATTAAACGGTCGGATATCAAACCTGATTCAAAATTACTAAAGCTTTTCCCATACGAAATGGCCAAGCCTGCAATGGCTTTTCCTGTTGAATTAAACGGAATGGAGCTGGCTGTTGCCATGGTGGAGCCTACCGATACAACCATTGTGGAAGATCTTCAAAAAAAAACCGGGAAAACCATCACGGTTTTTGTAACAACCGAACATGACCTGATCCAGGCTTTTCGTGATTTTTATAAAATCAGTGATGATGAATACAAAAGCTTTCTTCGCTTTGAAGAAGACGCAGATGCCAATGAACCTGTTACCTCAGTGGAAGATTTTGGAAGCCTGGTGTCGGAAGCTGCAGAAGAACTTGAAGTTGGTTCATCCGATTCAGATATTGGCCGTGATGAGTTTATGGCCTCGGATGCGCCGATCATTAAGCTTGTGAATGGTATTTTGACAAAAGCAATCAATGATGGGGTCAGTGATATTCATATCGAACCCTTTGAAAAAACCTTTCAGGTCAGGTACAGGCTTGATGGCAGCATGTATAAGGCCATGAATCTTCCGCTCAGCATTAAAAATGCAGTTATTTCCCGGATTAAAATTTTAGCCCAGCTAGATATTGCAGAAAGAAGAGTTCCCCAGGACGGCAGGATAAAACTCAGACTGGGAAAGAAAAAATCCATTGATTTCAGGGTTTCAACTCTGCCGACACTGTTTGGTGAAAGCATTGTTATGCGTATCCTGGATCAAAGTGCTCTCAGCATTGATTTGACCAAACTCGGATTTGAGCCTTCCACCTTTGAAAGTTTAAAACGTTGCATTTCCAGGCCTTATGGGCTTATCCTGGTGACCGGGCCCACAGGAAGCGGAAAGACAACCACGCTTTATTCCATTTTAAATCGTTTGAATAAAGAAGACATTAAAATACTCACGGCTGAAGACCCGGTGGAATTCAATTTTAAAGGGATCAATCAGGTTCCTGTGAAGCAGGAAATTGGAATGACTTTTGCGGCTGCACTGAAAGCCTTTTTGCGTCAGGACCCGGACATCATCATGGTTGGGGAAATCCGGGATTTTGAAACTGCTGAAATTGCCATAAAAGCAGCTATGACCGGTCATCTTGTATTTGCAACCCTGCATACCAATGATTGCCCCTCAACTATCGGCCGGTTGATTGATATCGGGATTCCGTCTTATATGCTGGCGTCTTCCGTTACAATGATTCTATCCCAACGCCTTGCCAGAAGACTCTGCCCGGAATGCAAACAGGTGGTTACCGGGCATAACCCCATTGATCTTGAATTTCAGGGATTTTCAAAAGACGAAATCCCGGATCTCACAATTCATGGGCCTAAAGGTTGCGGGCATTGCAACGGAACCGGGCATAAAGGACGGGTTGGTCTGTATGAACTGATGGAGGTCACGGATAATGTCGCCAAGGCCATCAGTGCTCAGGTATCGGAAGATCAACTTAGAAAAGTTGCAGTTCAGGAAGGGATGGTAACCCTGAGAGAAGCCGGTCTCAGGAAGATCAGGGCAGGGGAAACCTCTTATGAAGAAGTTTTAAAAAAAACTGTCGTAACCAAGGAAGCATTGCCTGCCTATCTGATCAATCCCGATATTGAACGATATGAAGACAAAGATGTGATAATCCGGGAAGGCAATAAAGATATCGATTTTTTTGTTCTTGTTCAGGGAGGGGTATATGTTGTCAAAGGGGGTAAAAAAATCGCTGAAATTGTTCAGCCCGGAGAATATTTTGGTGAGATGTCGGCCATTACGGGAGAACCAAGGTCTGCATCCATTATTTCCAAAGGCAGGTCAATGGTCAAGCGCTTTCCAGGGAATAAACTGAGTGAAGTCATTGAAAAATACCCGGATGTAGCCAAACATTTATTTAGTGTCCTGGCTGCAAGGCTTGACAGCACGGATAAACGCTTTGTGAACATGCTCAACCAGTTTGCCAAGACTACACCTGCCAAGTAAAGACCTGTATCACTTTTTATAATACCGGTCTTTCTCACTGTATATACAGCCGCAATACTGCTGACGATAAAGGTTCAATCGCTTTGATTCTTCAATGCCGAATTTCCATCCTTCCCGGAAATCGTGATAGAAAAATTGGATGCCATATTTTGTGGCAATGGCTTCCCCTGTTTCCCTGATACCCTCATGATTCTGGAACCTGCTGTATAAAAGCGTGGTGGAAAAAGCTTCAAAATTTCCTTTTTTAGCAAATATGGCGGTTTGCAGCAGTCTGTCATGATAACATACGCGGCAACGGTCGGTTTCCCTGAAAACGATAGACTGAATGAATTCTTCAATTTTATAATCATGTTGATAAATCATCTTTAAACCAATGGAGTCGGTATATTCTTTTAAAGTGTCTTCCCGCTTCAGGCATTCCTGAAACGGATGAATATTATACCTGTAGAAAAAGCCCATGACATCTATGCTCATCTGTCGTAAAACTTGAACAGGATAGATTGAACAGGGCGCACAGCAGGTATGTAGCAAAAGTTTCAACTTCTTTCTCCGAATAAGGAAGTGCCGATTCTTACCATTGTTGAACCTTCTTCAATAGCCACCTTGAAATCATTGCTCATTCCCATGGACAGATGATTCAAGGAAACATTTAAAAATTGACAGGTATTGATGTCATTCCTGATTTTTAAAAGTGTTCTGAAAAAAGGTCGTGATCGTTCCGGCTCTTCAAAATAGGGCGGCATACACATTAATCCCTGTATGGAAATATTTTCAAAGGTATGGATCTGTCTGACCAGCTCAAATATTTTTTCTGCATCAATCCCGGATTTTGTTTTTTCCTTGCTGATATTGACCTGGAGAAGAATTTTTTGAATTTTATCGATGGCCTTTGCCTGCCTGTCTATTTCTTTTGCTAACTTGAATGAATCCACTGTATGAATGTATTCGAAATATTTTACGGCAATCCCGGCTTTGTTGGTTTGGAGATGTCCAATGAAATGCCAGCAGGCTTTTTCTTTGCCGATAATGTCAATTTTGCTTGTGGCTTCCTGGATATAATTTTCTCCGAAATTTCCGGCACCGCATTGGACGGCTTCTTTTACTGTTTCCATGCTTTTTTTCTTAGTCACTGCAATAAGAAGCACATCTTCAGGTTTCTTGCCGCAGGACAAAGCCGTATCAGCAATAATCCCTTTAATTTTTTCAATTTTTTCTTTAACAGATGACATCTTCTGTCAGACCCTCATTTCAATTATTTTTAGTTCCATCAGCGTTTCAACAACCTCACACACAGGCAATCCCACGACATTTGAATACGACCCTAAAATTTTTCTTACAAGGAATGCGCCAACGCCTTGTATTCCATACCCACCTGCTTTATCAAAGGGTTCTTTTGTATTTACATACCATTTTATTTCTTGATCAGATAAATATTTAAAATACACTTTTGTTTCTACAGCATTTTTAATTATAATGTCTTTTTTCTGATTCATTATACAAAAACCTGTAAATACGAGATGCTCTCTATTACTTAACAATCTGAGCATTTCCATTGCATGCTTCTTAGATTCTGGTTTTCCCAAGATTTGATCCTCAATGACCACAATGGTATCTGCACTTAGAATCCAGGAATCAGGATATACTCTTGAGACCTTGTCAGCCTTAAGAAATGAAAGTTTTTTTACATTTTCCACAGGGTTTTTTATTGACATATTCTCTTCATCAATATCTGAAGAAATTATCTCAAACTCCATCCCTGCCTGTTCAAGAAGCTCTTTTCTACGGGGAGACCGGGATGCCAACAATAATCTTTCCAGGTTAATCGGTTTCATGTATTTTTTATTATCAGAAATCCGATAAACAAACAATCATATGATTGTAAGCTTATGGTTTTAAGCTTGCATATTTCAGGAAAATATTATAGAAACCATGGATTATGCCTGGGTGGCGGAACTGGTAGACGCAAGGGACTTAAAATCCCTCGGTGATTATCACTGTACGAGTTCAATTCTCGTCCCAGGTACCATTTACAAACAAAGGGTTTTTGGATATCACCAAAGCCTTTTCAAATCAAAATAAAACCAGTTTTAATTATGGATAAAATTCAGATCAACGGCGGTAAAAAACTTTATGGGGAAGTGACCATCAGTGGTGCAAAAAATGCTGCGCTTCCCCTTATTGCTTCTGCTATACTCGTCAATGGTAAAACCAGCTTCAGTAATGTCCCGGATTTAATGGATATTAAAAGCATCAAGCTTCTTCTTGAAGATCTCGGAGCAACCTGCAAATCATCTAATGGATATCTGGAGGTTGACGGCTCAAACATTCATAAAATTGAAGCTGAATATGATCTTGTCCGGAAAATGAGGGCATCCATTCTTGTTTTAGGCCCCCTTGTGGCCAGATTCGGTCATGCAAAAGTATCCATGCCCGGCGGCTGCGCTATCGGGGCGAGACCAGTGAATATGCACCTTTCCGGCCTTGAAGCCCTTGGAGCGGAAATCAGCATGGATCACGGCTACATAGAGGCAAAAGCGAACAGGCTTGTTGGTAATGAAATCTATTTTGATACACCCACGGTTACCGGAACTGAAAATCTGATGATGGCTGCAAGTCTTGCAAAAGGAACCAGCATTTTACGGAATGCGGCTAGAGAACCTGAAATTGTATCTTTAGCCGATGCTCTGAACAAGATGGGGGCTCAAATACACGGGGCTGGTACTGCTATTATTACCATTGAAGGGGTCAAAAGCCTTTCTTCTTCTTCAGAGATCACAATCATTCCCGACAGAATTGAAACCGGTACGTTTATGGTTGCGGCTGCCGCTACCGGTGGAGACGTTTTTATCAAGAATTGTGAACCAGATCATCTGAGCAGTATTATTAATAAACTTAAAGCAACAGGTGCTGAGATCCGGACTTATCAAAACGCTATCCGAGTAACGGGCAAGGAATGTATTCACAGTGTGGATATAAAAACAGTTCCTTATCCCGGCTTCCCTACCGACATGCAAGCCCAGTTCATGGCATTGATGACCATTGCAGACGGCAACAGCGTGATACATGAATCAATTTTTGAAAATCGATTCATCCATGCCAATGAATTACTACGCCTAGGGGCGGATATATCCATTTCCAATGGTAATCTTGCCATGGTGCGAGGTGTTAAAAAACTTCAGGGTGCACCTGTTATGGCTTCAGATCTGAGGGCCAGTGCATCGCTGGTGATTGCGGGGCTGGTGGCTGAAGGAACAACCGCCATTTCAAGAGTATATCACATGGACAGAGGATATGAAGCCATTGAAAAAAAATTCTCACAATTAGATGCCGACATCATTCGAATTAAATAAAATTCTGAATTTGAGGTGAGAGAATGTGAATCTTTTTCCTACCCCTTTAACCCCTCCTTTCTTATTTATCTTTTTTTCATTGATGACCGGGATTGCGTCGGGAAATTATTGTCCTGATTCAAAAAGTCTCGCGCTATTAGTCCTATCCGGTTTATCATGCTTATTAATTCTTACTTATTGTTTCCATAAAAGATTTGTTTTTATTCTGTTCCTTTTCATTGTTTTCTGTCTTGGATATCTTTCTATCCAGATGAAGCTTTACCCTGCTTTGCCTGAGGATCATATCAGCCGTTTTATGGATATTAAGAAATCAGTCATAAAGGGAAAAATTGTTTCATTTGCACGTCATTATGAAAAAAAAATTAAAGTCACCATTCAGTGTGAAAATATTATGATACCGGATCAAGGATTAAAAAAAGCTATCGGCAGGATTGATCTGAGTATTTATTTATCTTCAGGTGCAATACCTCGGTATGGGGACATGATTGAGTTTGAATCCACCCTTCATTCAGTTCACAATTTTGGAAACCCTGGAGCCTTTGATTATGTCAGGCATTTTAAGCTGATGGGATTATCTGCTACAGCATACTGTGATCAAAAAAAAATCAAAATAATAAATGATAACGAATCTAAAGGCATCTTGGTGCTTTTATTAAGAAACATAGAACAACTCAGAATAAATTTTTATAATTTCATATTGGACCATACAGGGCACTCAGAAAGCGGAAAAACATTAGCTTCTTTAATTACCGGGAAAACAGAACTCATTACACCTGATCTGAGGGAATTATTTTCAAAATCCGGCATAAGCCACCTTTTTGCCATTTCCGGATTGCACCTTTCCATTATCGGATTTCTATTCTTTACTGCGATTTTCTATTTATTATCTATTTCCCCAAAATATCTCATCACAGGCAGGGCAAAAAAAACGGCTGGAATCATAACAATAATACCCTTGCTATTGTATTGCATATTTTCAGGATTTTCCCCTTCGACCCAGCGCGCATTCATCATGGCAATCGTTCTTCTTTTTTCATTCATTTCAGAAAAGGAAAAAGATGTCCTCTCAAGCCTTTCCATTGCTGGTAGTTTGATCCTGTTAATTGACTCTTCAGCGCTTTTTTCCATTTCCTTTCAATTATCATTTATTGCCGTAACTTTTATTATTTGTGGTCTGCCTCTAATTAAAACATTTGATTTACTATACAAAAATAATCTATTGAAGCAATCCATATTGCTTCTATATGTGTCTTTTCTCGCCTCTTTGGGGACATCTCCCATGACTGCCCATTATTTTCATATAGTCTCTGTCGCTCAGCTCATATCAAATCTTTTTTTCATACCTCTTATCGGGTTTGTTGTTCTTCCTCTAGGAATTGTTTCCCTATTATGCTTCTCATTATTGGCTGCATTTTCGGGTTGGATTATCAATATTTGCCATTTATTGATTCTATTTTCGATTCATCTGTCAAAAGCAATTATTTCAATACCGTTTTCATGGTTTAGGATCATGATGCTGGATCGTTGGGAAATTATATTCATTTATCTGCTTTTTATTTTTATCTATGCCGTACTAACAAGAAAAATGAAATTATCAATTGGCTTTATCATTCCGATCATTCTGTTGAGTATCTATAATTTTTCAAAATCAATACCCATTAAAAAACCAAATGAAGTTTTGACTATTACCGGCATTGATGTGGGGCAGGGGAACAGTTCGTTGATTCAGACTCCACAAGGCCATAATGTTTTAGTGGATGGTGGAGGGTTTTCCGAATTTTCTGCCTTTGATACAGGAGAATTTATCCTTGCCCCATTTTTATGGAGAAACAAGATCAATACACTGGATTATATCATTCTAAGTCATCCTGAATCCGATCACATAAATGGTCTGATTTATATTTTGAAGAATTTCAAGGTACATACACTTATTAAAAACACAGATATGACCAAATCAGAGGCTTATGAAACCATGATTAAATTGTGCCGCGACAATGGCGTTAGGATATGGAACCCTTCAATAAAAGGGGAAACGCTTTATCTTGGAGAGACAGGGCTCTTGTTTTTTGAAAATGATGAAAAATTTCAGTCAAGTGATCTGAATAACAATTCTCTTGTTTTTAAAATTTCATACAAGGACTTTTCAATGCTTTTCCCAGGAGATATCCTTTCCGTTCGTGAAAAACGCTTAGTCAATACAAACAGTTTAAATCTTCAATCAGAAATACTATTTTCACCTCATCATGGAAGTTCTTCTTCCAGCACTGAAATTTTTCTTGATAAAGTCTTGCCTAAGAGTGTAATAGTATCGTGTGGACGTAATAATCGATATAAATTCCCGCATCCTGGTGTATTAAAACGGTACGAGGATATGGGAATTCAAATCTTTAGAATCGATAGAGACGGAGCAGTTTTCATATCAACCAACGGCAGGGAATATCATATTAAAACCCATAAAGGCGGATGATTTTGTATTATATCTATTTTCCCTATGTTGCCATTCTTTCCTTATTTATGCTGTATGAATGTTATCAAAAAAATCAGCCAAAATGGTGGGCACTAATGGTATTGATAGCCCCTGTAACCTCACCCTATTTCATTTTTAAATCACGTAAAGAATCCGGTTACATAGTTTTTCTGATTTTTTTATCAACATTCTCAGCAGTTGGGGCTTCTGAATTTTTTCTTTTTAAAACTTATATGGAAAAAAATAAATATGCGGATCTTTCTCCATTAGCGATTCAAATGATTCATCTTAGTGAAGATCTGAAGGAGAGTACTATGAAATTAGATACTGCATTGGTAAAACTGGAAAATTTGAGCAAAGTCGAATCCAGAGTCCATGAGATAAAAAAGACTATCGAGTTTATCCGGGAACTGAAACATATGATGGTTGATAATAAGGATGTCATTCAGCGACTTGAAAAATTCACGGAAGACTATAAAACATCATTTACCGGAAAAGATCTGGAATGGGTGATTCACATTCATCATTTTTATAACGACAGAGCTGTTATTCAACACTATAGCAGTCTTGAAAAATATCTATTCAGTTTCCAGGAACTGCTGGAATATGTCTATGAAAATTTTTTAAATATAACTGAACTCAAGAGTGAAGAACATTTAAAAAACTATGATGAATATTATATGCGGTATCGCAGGGCTGTTGACAGCCACAATAAATTTAATGTCAGACGGATTGAATTCCAGAATTCTTACCTTAAACAATATCCTGAAATCAGACC
>MGTJ01000030.1 GCA_001799395.1 Desulfobacterales bacterium RIFOXYA12_FULL_46_15
GGGAGATCCTCCAACGTAAGGGAGGGGGAAATATCAAAACGAGGACTGTCCATAATAGCCAGAATTGATTGAATATCAATGCTCCTGGGCAGATAAACAGATAGGTTCATAGTAATATGGAGCTTACCGGTTGACTTATCCAGGGCCAGCCAACAATCCCAAGGCGGTGCAGTCCCTGGAGCTGCCGGACGATTGGGATGTATGCAAAACTTCCCAAAGGGTTTTATATCCCGACACCGGTAGGTCATTACAATCCGGACTGGGCCATTTCATTCAAAGAGGGATCAGTAAAACACATTTATTTTGTGGCTGAAACCAAAGGCACCATGTCTACGATGGAACTTAGGGAAATTGAAAAAACAAAAATCAACTGTGCCGGAAAATTCTTTGATGAAATCAATCGAACCATTGCCCCTGAAAATATCAGATATGACATGGTTGACAGCTATGGCAAATTAATGGAAATCGTTGAACCTGTCCGTTCGCCATAAACGAATCAATGAGTTCAGGCGGTCTGGGTCTGTTTTATATATAGCCGATTTATTTCCGGGTTTTTAAAAAAGAGCCATACCGTTCATTTTTTTTATATGCTATGATGCCTCCCGGAAATCGGGGCTTGCCGGCGGGGCAGCCCGGAGAACATAGTGGAGTCATACAAAGCTACAGGAGTTGCATGAAAGAAGAATTGAAAGTCCCGCAACGGATAGCTGCTGTTCTGGTTTATGGCCGGGCGCCGCTGGTGTTTGCAGGAATGATGTTTGCCGTTGGGGTCATGTGGACCCACAACCCAGGTCTTTATATCTCGGGAGTGGTCTGTTTTCTTGTCTCCATGTGTTTTGACCTTGTGGACCGGTGGTTTTCCACCCGGTTTGGCCAAGATTTCAAATTAACGGATCTGGCAGACAGGCTTATGGATAAACTGGTCTATGCCATCATTTTCCCCCTGTTGACTGCCGGGGCCATGTGGCGGCTCCTGGAAGTGTCTCCTGAATATACACGGACGGAGTTGCTCCATGCCATCCTGATTCTTTTTTTATGCATTGCCGTGCTGGTGCGGGATAATTTTTCCCAGTTCATGAGGAAATTTTCCTGTAAAAGCCCTGAGAAATCGGAAGAGGCACAATATACCATGCTGCGTCAGATTGTTGCAGCTCCTGTCGGCGCACTGCTCTACATCCATATATTTTATATCCCAACCACCGACCCTGGATTTTTTTACGGTCCGCTGAGCGCCATCAGCCATCTTCCCCTTCGAAACCTGTTTGTGATTGAAATCTTTTTTCTGATTATCATTTTCGGCTCCATTGCCATGAATTGCCGCAAATACGGGTCATTCTGCCTGGATGAAATCTGTCTGGGAGATATGGCCCTTCGCAGACGGATACTTGCGGTATTTCCCAATGCATTGACCACAATGAATGCCCTGATGGGTCTTTTAGCCGTGTTTTTTGCCTACCAGGGTAAAATCCGGGAGGCTTACCTGCTTTTAGTGGGCGGCGCAGTTTTTGACAAGGTTGACGGTGCTCTTGCCAGAAAGCTCGGCCTGACGGCAGCAGCGGGAAACAGCACCAAACGGTTTAATATCACTTTTGGCGGCGTCATGGATGATATTGCAGACGCGGTAAGCTTCTGCATTGCCCCGGGATGGATATTTTATATTTTCCTTTCACAAATCCAGAACCCGGTGATCCAATCCCTGCCCCTGAAATTTGCGGCAATAGTTTATATTTTATCCGGTTTTGCGCGTCTTGCTTATTTTACCCTGGACAACAATCCCATTCCCGGTTTTTTCAAAGGCATGCCTACACCTGCTGCCGCACTACTGGTGGCTGCCCCCATGATCATGCTGGAAACGGCAGTGGCGGAAATGTCGGGCACAGTCGCTTTCTGGGGGATTTTCTGTTTTTGCCTCCTCCTTCTGGCATCAGGCGTCATGAATCTATATCCTGTCCGTTATCTTCATATCGGCCGGTTTATGGACCGGAGACCCGGATTCACACGGATCAACCTGGCGGTCTTTCTTTTGTCCGTGTTTACTCCGTTTTTTGGATATGTTGTGCTGGTTTACGGCATTCTGTATCTTATCTCCCCCAAATTTACCGGGAAAATTAACCCTGAGGACATCAGTGGAGTAAAACCTTAACAGACAGTCCCTGTTGGAATGGGAAAAGACAGGAAAATATGACGAATATCCGGCTTACAAAAAATCTTGTGGGAACAAAGCTGAAACCCTATCAGACGCAGATCAGCCCGCGGGATATCTCCAATTATGCGGCTGCGGTAGAGGACAACAACCCGAACTATTTTGATGACGAGAAACAAGAGGGTATTGTCTCCCACCCATTGTTTCCTGTGGCCGTTACCTGGCCAGTGTTAAGCCACCTGGAAAGATTCATCGATTCAGAAGACTTCCCCACAGAAGTATTGATGACCCAGGTGCATTATACGGAACACCTGATTCTGCATCGCCTGGTGCGGCCTGGAGACCGGATCATCATCCATGGAAGCATCAAAGCCTTTTTACCGCACCGGGCCGGTACACATGCCGTGATCAGCCTTGAAGCAGAAGATGCTGCAGGGCTTCCTGTCTTTACCGAAATTGTCGGCGCCATGCTGCGGGGGGTATCCTGTCAGGAAGGCAGTACGGCAGGTGAACTTCTCCTTGTACCTGAAAACGATATTAGCACACAAATCCTCTGGACATCCGGCATCCCTGTTGATCTTGAGCGTCCCTATATTTATGACGGCTGTACCCGTATTGAATTTCCCATCCACACATCCCCGTCTTTTGCCCGGATGGTGGGTCTGCCGGGCATTATTTTACAGGGAACCGCAACCCTGGCCTATGCGGTTCGAGAGCTGGTCAACCATGAGGCAGGCCAGGACCCGGGAAGAATTTTAGAAATTGCCTGCAAATTTTCCGGGATGGTCAGGCCCGGAACCGATATCAAAATTTGCTGTACCGGTAAAAAAGTGCATGAGAGATATACGGATGTGTTTTTTGAAGTCCTTAATTGTAATAAAGAAAAAGCGATCCGCAGCGGGTATATAAAAATTAAAAACAGGGGGTAGCATGAGCCAGGGTGAAAGATTGCCGTTAGTCAACGACTATATCGACAGATGGGCCAGGGTGCAGCCCCATGCCGTGGCCATGGTCCAGCATGAAGACAGCCGGGAAATTACCTATAAAAAATTTAAGACCCTGGTTGATTTCTTCGCCCTCCGCCTGCTGGATCTGGATATTCAAAAAGGCGACCGGGTAGCTACCCAGCTTGTTTTGCTGCCGGAACATATGGCCCTGATGTATGCCTGTTTTAAAATCGGGGCGATTTTCGCCCCGCTGGATGTCCGCCTGAGCGAAGATGAAATAGTGCGGGACATCAACAAAATAGAAGCCAAAGCCTTTTTCTTTTTAGGCAATACCCCGGTCCGGGATTTCAGGAAAGCCGGTATTGCCGTAAAAAACGGATGCCCTGCTGTAAAGCACCTGGTGCAGTTCACGGCCGATCCCAAACCCGGAGACATTATTGAAGGGGCAGTCTGTATTACCGATCTCATGAATAAACTGCTCCTGATCCGGCTGAAGCTGACCGATATGGTCACAGGGCGGCTTAAAAAGGCGTCTTTGCAGGTGAACAAAAGGACCCCGTCATTAATCATCTATACCACCGGGACCACAGGTGAACCCAAACCGGCTGTGTTATGCCATGAAAACATCATTGTCCAGAACCAGATACTGGAACGGGGCATTGATTATAAAGGTGAAAGGACGGGATTTTCAATTCTCGTCAACCTCCCCCCAAGCCATGTGGGATGCATCACGGAAACCTTTATGACCACCATGTACATGGGGGGAAAAGCTGTCCTGTTAAGGATATTTGACACCAAAGCCACCCTGGAAGCCATTCAAAAGCACAGGGTCAAAGTGATCGGACAGATTCCTACCATGTTCCGGATGCTCTGGAATTTCCCAGGATATGAGACTTATGATCTATCGAGCCTTGAATTTGTGGCCTATGCCGGCTCTGCCGTAGACACCACCTTTCTTAAAAAGCTATCCACCATGGCCCCGAAATTCGGGACCGGTATCGGCATGACGGAAAATGCCGGGTTTGCCACTTTCACACCTGCCGGAATTCCCCTGGAAGAAATGGCCGGCCAGGTGGGGCAGGCCTTTCCCGATCTTGCCCCGGTCACGGTCCGAAGCCCCATGAAAGAAGACGGGTCTGCCGGAGAAGAAATGGCAGATGGAGAAACCGGTGAGATATGTTATCACCCTCCCATTGTATTTTCAGGCTATTATAACCAGCCTGAAGAAACAAAAAAAGCGGTTTCAAAGGAAGGCATCCTTTACACCGGGGATCTGGGGTATTTTAAACAGATGTCCGGGTACAAGGCTCTCTATCTTTCCGGGCGTAAAAAATTTCTGATCAAGCAGAAAGGATACAATGTTTTCCCGGGCGAGGTTGAAGCGCATATTGCCAAAATGGAAGGCGTGGATGTGGTGGATGTCATCGGCATGAAACACGAGCTTTTTGATGAAGGCATCTTTGCCTTTGTGAGGCCTTCCAAAGGTATCTGTCTCACGAGTGAAGAGGTTATGGAACACTGCAAATCCATTGCCTCTTATAAAAGACCCCAGCATGTTGAAATCTGGCCCTTTGATAAAGAATTGCCTTTGACCCGGAGTACAAAAGTCGACAAACTCAAATTAACGGCATTGGCAGGTCCTGTTGTAGAAAACCTGAGAAAAGCGGGGAAATGGGACCGGCAAACTGCTTAAACTTTCGGATATACCGTATCGGTATTTTATATATTTCACGCCGGAAGAAGCGCGCCGGATTTTAATCCGTAAAATAAGGGGTTCGGACTTCATCATTCTTTTGACAAAACAGGGCCGGCTACATTATAGAAATTATTTTTTGGTGACCACGGAGGAATTATGCAGATTGGAAAACCGAGCCGGCAACTGATCGGTGTTCTGTCAGGTCTGGCGGCGTTTGCCTCATGGGGGCTGTTGCCTGTCTACTGGAAACAGATGCGGGTGGCAGGCCCTTTTGAAATCCTGTGTCACAGGATTGTCTGGTCCTGTATTTTCCTTTTTTTTATTATCATAGTGCAGAAAAGGTGGGGAGAGGTCACCTGTATTGTCAGAACACCAGCCAAAATAAAAGGCCTTGTCCTCAGCGGGCTTATCATCGGACTGAACTGGTTTGTCTATATCTGGGCTGTAAACTCGGGCCGGGTTGTGGAAACCAGTCTCGGGTATTATATCAATCCATTGGTCAATGTTCTGATCGGATTTCTTCTGCTGGGTGAAACCTTTAGCCGGCTTCAATCCCTTGCTGTATTTTCTGCCCTGGCCGGCGTGATGTATTCCATTTTCGCCTATGGCACCCTTCCCTTGTTTGCCCTGACCCTGGCCGTCAGCTTCGGGTTTTACGGATATGCCCGGAAAAAAATACAGACCGCCCCCATTCCGGGGCTGTTTATCGAAACCATGGTCATTTTTATCCCGGCCCTGGGGTATATCCTGTACAAGATGGTTTTATCTGAGACCGGATTTATGAAAGACCCCGTCTTAACCCTCTGGATGATCGGTGCCGGTGTGGTGACGAGCCTTCCCCTTCTCTGGTTTGCGGCTGCCGCAAAAAGACTGAATCTTTCCACCATCGGGATTCTGCAGTATCTGTCTCCGTCTCTTTCCTTTATCCTGGGAGTTTTCGTCTATAAGGAACCTTTCACCCGCCACCACCTGATCACCTTCGGATGTATCTGGATCGGAGTGTTTCTCTATGCCTGGGAGTCCCTGAGCAGGCATCGGCGGCTGCATCATCATTAATGGGGAAATTTTCGTTGAACATCATAGCCATTTTGTGTATTTGATAATCCAAGAAAGCTGATCCGCTCATGATGAGGCTTCAATCATTCAATTTTAACGGTAAGGAGACACTCCCGCATTATGCCCGGTTACCCCTTTGACCCGACCCCTGAACCGGAAATCCTGTCCAGGATTCAGACCCTGAAAATACACATGACCGGTCAAGGTCCGGATGCTCTTTTTTTAACCCATAAACCGGATATCTATTATTTTTGCGGAACCGCCCAGGACTCTTATCTCTATATTGAAAAGGATCAGGACCCCATCCTTTTTGTAAAGCGGTATCTGCCGAGGGCCAGGCAGGAAGCTGCATTTACACGGGTTGAACCCGTTGACTCGGTGAAGGATATCCCAAAATGGATCAGCCGGCAGTTTAAAAAGCTTCCCGCCACCTGCGGCCTTGCTTTTGATGTGGTGCCGGTAAAAGATTATCAGTTTTATCAGCATCTTTTTCCAGGGACGGAATTTAAAGACGGCTCTCCTGCTATTGAGACCTGCAGGCAGATCAAATCCGCCTTTGAAATTGAAAAACTGGAAGCGGCCGCCCTTGTATCAAAACAAACCTTTGATTTCATGGAGAAAAATATCCGGCCCGGGATTTCGGAAATGGAGTTCTGCGGCATGTTTGAAGCCTTTTCAAGAACCCTGGGCCATTCGGGCAAACTTTTAACCCGGCATTACCGCCAGGAAGGGTTTCCTTTTCATGTCATGAGCGGAAAAAACGGAGGTCTTCCCGGCGGGCTGGATTCCCCGCTCTGCGGCACCGGTATGTCCAAGGCCTACCCCTATGGGGCCGGGCCTAAATTCATGAATGAAAATGAACCCATCCTGGTGGATTTCGGCACTTTACTGGACGGGTATCATATTGATGAATCCAGGATGTTTGTCATGGGGAAAATGGAAGACAAGGCCAGGGATGCCTGTCTTGCATCCATTGAGATTCTTAACCGGGTAAAGGATAAGATGGCGCCGGGTGTTCTCATGGGAGAAGTATTTGATACTGCCGTCCATACTGCCAAACAACTTAATATCGAGGAATGGTTTTTAGGATTGCCGGATCTGAAATCAAAATTCATCGGTCATGGAATCGGGCTTGAACTGGTGGAAAATCCAGTCCTGGCCCAGGGAAGAAAAGAGCCTTTAAGACCGGGAATGGTGTTTGCCGTGGAGCCGAAATTCATTTTCAAGGACGAATTTGCAGCCGGTATCGAAAGCATGATCCATGTCACGGATAAAGGCAGCCGGTTTTTAAGCCTGACGGAGAATAAGATTTTTGATTGCTGAAAACAGGTATTGATGTATCTCTGATGGTGTGTCCCGGCAGGGTTTTCCCTGCCGGGACTGGTGTTGATAAATGATCAGGAAGCCAGTTCCCTTCTGTCCGACATATCCACAAGGGTTCTTTCCCTGGCCTTGTCAATGCCCAGGGCTTTTCTTTTTTTGTCAATATGGGCGATCATCAGTTTTGCGATTTCATAGGGATCTGCTGCCACACCCCATTTCCCGTAGCCTTGTTTTTCAAGGCCGTCAAACAACAGGTTGTAAAATTTGGTATCCTTGATGGCTGGAAAACCGATTCCGAAAACCGTATATACCCCTGACATCACGAAATACTGGCCAATGGCCAGCGCTTTTTCGCTCATCCACTCCGGTGCGCAGCCTGCTGCCGGAAGGTCGGCTATGGTATTTCCAAGCCCGCCTGCCTTGACCATGGCGGATGCGGCAATGAGAATCCGGGTATTGTCCACGCAGGAGCCAAGTCCCAGAACCGGCGGTATCCCCACGGTTTCGCAGACCTCGGCAAGGCCCGGACCAGCCAGGGGAGCGGCTTCCGGAACCAGGAGGCCTGCCTTGGCCAGGGAAATCTGTGAACATCCGGTCTGGAGGACCAGGACATCATTTTTAATCAATTCCTTTACCAGTTCAATATGGATGGAATCCTGTTTTACTTTAGGATTGGTGCAGCCGACAACACCTGCCACCCCCCGTATTCTGCCGTTGATGATATTGTCATTCAAGGGGGTGTAACTGCCCCGGAAGGTCCCGCCCAGCATGTATTCGATATATTCATGGGTAAACCCGTGAACCCCTTTTTGGATGATTTTCGGAATCTCAACCGGCATTTTTCTGGAACCGAACCTGGCAATGGCCTTTGCCAGGACCTGGTCCGTACATTTCCTAGGATCTGTCTCATCAAATTCGATGTGGGTGGCGCCTTCAATATGGGCCCGGGAATTGGTCGTGATCAGATGGGTGTCATAGCATCTGGCCACTTCAACCAGTCCCTGTTTGATACACTGGATATCCACGACCATGGCATCGACTGCACCGGTCACCATAATGGCTTCTGTTGACCCGAAATTCCCGGCATGGGGGATGCCGTGGCGGGACATCATTTCCGCACCTGAGCAGCACATGCCCACAAGATTGATACCCTTTGCACCTGCGGCTTTTGCCTGGTCAACAAAAAAGGAATCATAGACCGCGGCCAGCATGCCTTCGAACATGGCCGGTTCGTGGCCGTGCACAATGATATTCACATGGTCTTCCTTTAATACCCCCATGTTGACTTCTGCAAGGGTGGGGGAAGGGGTTCCGAACATGATATCCGACAGTTCTGTGGCCACCATGGAACCGCCCCAGCCGTCGGCAAGGGCCGTTCTGCTGATCTGCTTTGTCAGGTTGTTATATTCCTGGTCACACCCGATGTGGGTCCGGCTCATCATTTCCATGACTTCAACCATGGCCCCCCTGGGCATGATTCCGTCTTTCCTCCATTGCTCTCTGAGCGCTTCGGGCGCCCGTTTTGTAAAGGGCATTTCCCCGTTTACATTGGAAAATGTTTTTTCAAGTTCATCGTGGAGTTCTCGTGCAACTTCCAGAACCTCCTTGCCGGCCGTTTCAATGCCGACAGATTGGGCCACCCGCTCCAGTTTAATGGTATCCTTGATGGAAAAATCCTTTACCTTACCCTCAATAATACCCTTAAACAATCCCAGGATATGTCTTCCGTGATCATTGTGGGAAGCTGATCCGGCTGCCACGTTCCGGCCGAAATTCCTGGCCTCGATGGTATCGATGGTGGCGCCGCAGACCCCTACTTTTTTATACGGATCTTTGGGGTTTAACCGGCAGGGTCCCATATAACAATTTTTGCAGCAGGCAGACACCTCTCCGATAGGGCAGGGTTTCATGTCATAGCCCCGGTCCAGATCCAGGATAACACCTTCTCTCCTGGCTTTTTCAAGCATCTGCCGGGTGGCTTCGCACGTGGTGCGGTCCTTGGCGCTTACAAAACCGGTCTCAGTTTTTTCATTTCCCATAGGGCTCTCCTTATCTATGAATTGTCTTTTGTCTGTATCTTTAATCTTTGGGCTAACCCATGATTCCGCCTTTTATGAAAAGCGAAACAGGTGTCTCTTTTGAACATCTAAAAAAAAGAGGGGTAATGTGTGTTGTTTATTCCAAATTTTTTATAGAGCTCAAATTCTATGAGCCATTCATCAGCCGAAAGAATCAATGGAAGCAAACCTGGGTTCATGTTATAAACTGCCTTTCTAAAATAAAGGTTTCATTTTTTTTTTAGATTCGGTATTTATTTGCTTGACTTTCAGCCTAGTTTTTTAATAGTTGTCACTTTGGTAGCAACGAAATTTGGACCCGGTGTTTAAAAGAGCAAATGATGGACCCAAAAAGGAAAGAATCATAAAGGCAGGAAAGAAGAATACCATGGAAAATTTGAAAACAGCCATAGACACCTGTTATGCATCCCATTTAAAAGAAATTGAACACCTTGTTCTTCAAATCCATGACAACCCGGAGCTGTCTGAAGAAGAAGTCCTGGCAGCTCAGGCACAAGCGGATTTTCTTGAAACACAGGGATTTACCTTAGATAGAAATTATAAAGAGATAAAAACCGCTTTTATGGCAAGTGCGGGTGAAGGCTCTCCCCATATCTGTTTCATGTCCGAATATGACGCCCTTCCAGGCATAGGGCATGGTTGCGGCCACAATCTAATCGCAGGGGTAGCCCTCAGTGCCGGCATTATATTAAAACAGCTTATATCAGATTGTCGCCTTAAAGGCCGGGTGAGCATTATGGGAACGCCTGCTGAAGAAAAAAGAGGCTGTAAAATAGATCTGATTGCAGCCGGGGCTCTTGAGGATGTAGATGTTGTGCTCATGGCCCATCCTTCAGACCATTCCACCTCACAGTCAATGGAAGAATCCGGCATCATGCAGTTCATCATCCGGTTTACCGGCAAAACCGCCCATGCCGCAGCTTCTCCGGAAAAAGGGCTTAATGCCCTGGATGCTGTCCGTCTTCTTTTTTCCGGCGTAGATGCCTGGCGCCAGCAACTGCCCGAAACCTGCCGGATTCACGGGGTGATCAAAGACGGGGGAAAAGCACCCAATATCATTCCGGATTCGGCCATGGCAGATTTTTACCTTAGGGCCTTTGATATGGATTTTCTTATGTCCATGAAAAAAAGGTTTGAAAATATTGCCCAGGGAGCGGCCCTGATGACGGATACAAAGGTTTGGGTCGAATCTGTTAAAAATGCCTATAAGCCTGGAAAGCCCAACCAGGAATTGAATCAGGAATTCATGATGCTTGCACGGGAATATGGCATGGAACCACAATGGCTTGAACGGTCACGTGCCTCTTCAGACTTTGGGGATGTCACCTATGAAGTCCCGGCCATGCATGCTTTTTTCAATATCACAGGACTAAATACAAATATAGTGATCCATTCCAGGGAATTTGCCGACTGCGCCGCCTCTTCCTTTGCCCTGGAACAGATGGGTAAAACTGCAAGGATTCTATCACAAATCGGGTATATGTATCTATCTTCTGAAGATTTCAGAAAAAAAGTGATGGGTGCATTTCCGTTTAAAAAAACCAGAGTATAAAACCCTAGTGACAGGTGCTAATGGATAAACATCAGACGGCTTTATCAGTTGAAGATCTTCACAAACGTTTTGGTAATGTTGAGGTGCTCAAAGGTATTTCCCTTACCGCCAGTAAAGGCGATGTCATTTCTATCCTGGGCTCCAGCGGGTCGGGAAAAAGCACTCTTTTGCGATGTATCAATTTCCTTGAAATGCCTGACAGAGGAAAAATCATTGTGGGCGGGGAAGAGATCCTCATGGAGACAAACAAAAAAGGTGTGAACAGACCCAAAGACATAAAACAGATTGAAAGAATCCGGACCAAGCTTGCCATGGTGTTTCAGCAGTTTAATCTGTGGAGCCATATGACCATTCTTGAAAATGTCATCGAAGCCCCAGTTCATGTCTTGAAAATTCCCAAGGCCAAAGCCCTTGAAAGGGCAAAATACTATCTGGATAAGGTGGGAATCGGGGAAAAACTTTCCGCCTATCCGGCCCAGCTCTCCGGCGGACAGCAGCAGAGAGCAGCCATTGCGCGGGCACTGGCCGTGGAACCGGATGTCATGCTATTTGATGAGCCGACCTCAGCCCTGGACCCGGAGCTTGTGGGAGAAGTCCTCCAGGTTATCCGGAATCTTGCCAGGGAAGGAAGGACCATGATTGTCGTTACTCATGAAATGGGATTTGCAAAGGATGTGTCCACCCGTGTGATTTTTCTTCACAACGGGCTGATTGAAGAAGATGGTGCGCCAGCAATGGTTTTCGGAAACCCGAAATCAGACCGGTTCCGGGAATTTATTGCGGTCGCGGAATAAATAAGCTTAGTGACTATTTTTAAAAAAGGAGCTGGTATGAAAAAAATTTTATCTGCATTAATTGTTTTATCTCTTGTTCTTGCTGCCGGAAACGGTTTTGCCAATGACTGGAAAAAGATCAGGGTCGGTGTTGAAGGCGCCTATCCTCCCTTCAGCTTTATCACGCCTGACCAGAAACTCGACGGTTTTGACATTGACATGGCCAAAGCCATTGTTGCAGCAGCCGGTGCTGAGGTAGAACTGGTGATTTCCGACTGGGACGGAATTATCCCCGGACTTCTTGCCAAAAAATTCGATTGCATCATTGCTTCCATGTCCATTACGGAAGAAAGAAAAAAAGCGGTTGCTTTTTCCAATAAATACTACCAGACTCCTGCCAAATTTGTTGTGAAAAACGGCGCTATCAAGGAATTTTCCAAAGAAGCCATCAAAGGCAAATCCGTTGGTGTTCAGAGAGCCACCATCCATGACCAGTACCTGACCGATAATTACGGCAAGGATGTGGATGTCAAACGCTACGGCACCCAGGATGAAGTCTATCTTGATATTGCAGCAGGCAGAATCGATCTTTTCCTCTCCGACAGTATTGCTGCCAAAGAAGGTTTTCTGCAGAAACCCGAGGGCAAGGATTTCGGTTTTATCGGTCCTGATTTGAATGATCCCAAATGGTTTGGCGAAGGTGCCGGAATTGCCTGCAGAAAAGAAGATAAAGACCTTGTAAAAAAACTGAATGATGCCATTCAGAAAATCCGCAAGGACGGGACCTATAAAAAAATCCAGGATAAATATTTTGACTTTGATGTATACGGAAAATAATGTTCAGTCTTCAAGGATACGGTCCTAGTATACTGCAAGGCACACTTCTGACCATTGAATTGTGCCTTGTTTCCCTTGCCATTTCAATGGTTCTCGGGATTATCACTGCCCTTGCCAAGCTTTCCCGGGTAAGGGCAGCGAACCTGATCGCCCAGGCTTATACAACCATTATCCGCGGTATCCCGGATCTGGTTCTCATGCTGTTGATTTTCTACGGCGGCCAGGTATTTATCAACCAGGTAGGCCCCATGCTGGGGTATGACGCCTATATTGACATCAACCCGTTCATGGCCGGGGTTTCCACCATTGGGTTCATTTTCGGCGCTTATATGGCAGAAACCTTCAGGGGTGCCATTCTTGCCGTCCCAGGCGGGCAACTGGAAGCGGGATATGCCTACGGCATGACCCGGTTTAAAGTGTTTATCCGGATACTGATGCCCCAGATGGTCCGCCATGCCATCCCAGGGTTCGGTAACAACTGGCTGGTCCTGATGAAAACCACGGCCCTTGTCTCCATCATCGGCCTCAAAGACATGGTCCGCATGGCAGGGCTTGCTGCAGGAGCCACACGGATGCCCTTTACCTTTTATCTTGTGGTTGCCTTCAATTACCTGATCCTGACCTCGGTTTCCATCCTGATCTTAAACCGCCTCAATAAACGATACAGTGTGGGGATTATAAAGAACTGATCATGGATTTTTCAATTATTTCCGATAATATCGGTATTTATTTCATCGGCCTTAAAAATACCCTGATCCTAGTTTCCTCATCTCTTTTTATCGGACTTATTTTTGCCGTCCCCCTGGCAGTTCTGAGGACATCAAAAAACATCATTATTTCAGGACCCATCCGTGCTTATGTATATTTTTTCAGGGGAACTCCTCTCCTGGTCCAGATGTTTCTGATCTATTACGGCATGGGTCAGTTTGAAAGCGTGAAAACGTCTTTTTTGTGGACTTTTTTCAAAGAACCCTATTTCTGTGCCCTTTTTGCCTTTATGCTGAACACCTGTGCCTATACTGTTGAAATCATCCGGGGAGCCATTGAAAACACCCCTCATGGAGAAGTGGAAGCTGCCAAGGCAGCAGGTATGTCCCTGTATTTAAGATTCACCCGGATTATCCTGCCCAGTTCTTTTAGAAGGGCTCTTCCCACCTATGGCAATGAAATCATTTTCATGCTCCATGCCAGCTCCCTTGCCAGCGTCATTACCATCATCGACATCACGGGTGCAGCCAGGATCATCAATTCCAGGTATTACAGCCCCTATGAAGCCTATCTCACGGCCGGGGCCTTCTATCTGACCATCACCTTCATCCTTGTCTGGCTGCTCAAAAAACTGGAATACCGGTGGCTTGCCCATCTCAGGCGGGAATGAAACCGCGCCCGGGTCTGAAAATACTTGCCGTTTCCGATTTTATTGACCCCTGCTTAACCCGTCAAATTGAAAAAAAAAATCTTGATCCCGTTGATTTGATTATTTCCTGCGGGGACCTGCCGCCGGAATACCTGTCGTTTTTAAGGGACAGGCTTGATACGCCCCTTTTCTATGTAAAAGGCAACCACGATATCCGTTACACAGACCTTAACCCTGTGGGATGCACGAATATCCATGGCCGGGTGGTTGTTTTCAACTCTATTAAAATACTGGGGCTGGAAGGATCCATGTGGTATAATGGCGGCGTGAACCAATACAGGGAAGCGGAAATGAAAAAAATGATCCGGGGGTTATGGTTTCCCCTTTTAAAAAAAGGCAGTATTGACATCGTGGTCACCCATGCGCCGCCCCGGCATGTTCATGATGCCGAAGACCCTTGCCATATGGGGTTTGAAAGCTTTCACCAATTGATGGAAAAAAGAAAGCCCAAATTCTTTATCCATGGCCATATTCATAAATCTTTCAATACCCCTGAAGAAAGGATAACAAGGGTCGGGCCGACAAAAGTCATGAATGCCTGCGGTTATACGATTTTTGAGGCAGTATCATGAAAAATTTAATTAAGAAATTTCTGGCATTAATGAAAAATAAGGCCGAGACCCATATCAATTCCTTTAATGAGCAGCAGGAAAAAGAAGGCAAGGTAGAATTCATCGATCATGGGGTCATGACCGTGGCTGTTGAAAAAATCATCGGCAGTGTTGGCAAATACCATGATTTTGATTCTCAGTTCAGGCCTAAAAAACAGATTTCTTCCAAACGGTATAACGATATCAAAAGGGCCATGCGAAGCGGAAGACCCCTGCCTCCTGTAAAGCTCTACCAGATCCGGAATGATTATTATGTTCTGGACGGCAACCACAGGGTGGCTGCATCTAAAGAGCTGGGGCGGACCGATATCCAGGCAAAGGTGATTGAACTCCTTTCCTCCCTGAACACCATGGAAAATCTATTGTATATTGAAAGAAAGAAATTTTATCAGAATACAGGGCTGCCGGAACATATTCTCCTGACAGAAGTCGGAAAATATATATATCTTGAGACCCAGATCAAAGCACATAAAAAACATTTAACCCTTATTTCCGGTGTTGAAACCGATTTTAAAAAAGCGGCAGAAGACTGGTTTAATACAGTTTTTATCCCTTTGACCACGCTCATTAAAAACGGCCGGCTGGATAAGCATTTCCCCAGGAGAACCATTGCCGATCTATATGCCTATATTTCTTATCACCACTGGGACAGACCGTCCAGCCGGTATTACGGAATCGGGATCGACCGGCTGATCCCCAGGAGCATGGAAGCTTTCAGAAGCACCATGCTTGAAAATCCCACCCCGGATTATCCGGAGATGAAGCGGACCATCACCGCCTTTATCATGATCAATATGGATACCTCAACCAATGTAAAGGTCATTGATAAATTATTTGCCCTGGATGAGGTTCAGGAAGCTCACTCGGTTCACGGGACTATCGATATCCTGGTGAAAATCGTCCTGAAAAGAGATTTCCTGGCTTCTGATGCGGAAATCATTGCAGAATTCGTAGATCGGAAAATACGGAAGATACATGGGATAAACCGCACCCAGACCATTATCCCCGGTATCTCAAAAGTAAAGGAGGGGTTTGGGTGTTAGCCATGAAGATATTTAAGCAAAAAATTCAATATGACAGTTTTTTCGACCGATACTCCATATTTCATGAAAGGAGTCTGCCATGAAAACGATTAAAAGCAGAATGATCGGTATTTTGATCATCTGCCTCTTATTTATATCTGTTTCAGTCCTGTTTTCCTGGAAAAATATCTTTGATCTGAAAGAAAAAGTCACCCTTATCGAATCCTTTGACGACCTGCGCGGCAACCTGTTGGAACTGAGGCGTCAGGAAAAGAACTATTTTCTGGCCAAGGATTTGAGCAGCCTGGACAAGATGATGTTTTTCCTTTCCCAGACAGAAGCTGAATTCAATGCATTAAAAAGCCAGATTAAAAAAATCATGGGATCGGATAAATATAAGCTGTACAAGGTTGCCTTTATTAACTACAAACGGGTCCTGGCAGAAAATACCGGTAAAGCCGGAAACAGTTCTGCTGCCAATGGAGATGAAGAGTTGCGGGCATACGGGAAAGCCCTTAATGATTATACAGACCAGCTCATTGCAGCCAAAAGGAAAAATATCGAGCGGACACTGAATCATATGCTGGCCATTCCCATCCTTTTCAGCGCCATTTTTCTTGTGTCCTTCATCATTATCCTGAGGATCACGAAAAAAGATGTCCTGGAACCCCTGCTTCTTCTAAAGGAAGCAAGTGAAAAAATAGCCAAAGGGACTTTCGAACCTGTCAGGATTTCTGTGGACAGATGTGATGAAATCTCCAACTGCCTGACTGCATTTAACAAAATGGCCCATGAAATTGAAACCCACCAGGCACAACTCCTCCAATCCAGAAAAATGGCTTCCATCGGCACCTTTACCTCCGGCATTGCCCATGAACTGAATAACCCTATCAACAACATCTCTCTGATTGTAGACTCTCTTCTGGAAGACGGGGACACCCTGCCGGATGAGGAACGTAAAAGCCTGTACAATGACCTTATGGTTCAGGCAGACCGGTCTTCGGATATTGTCAGGAGTCTTTTGGATTTCTCCCGGACCGATCATGAACACCTGGAAAAAATTCCCCTTGAAGACCTGGTGGACAAGACCATCCGGCTGGTAAAAAATGAGCTGCAACTTCAGCACATCAAACTGGTTAAAGAAAAGCGAGGGGAGATACTGCCGGTCTGGATCGACAAGAACCGTCTGCAGCAGGCCCTTCTCAATATCCTGATCAATGCGATCCAGGCCATGCCCGACGGGGGGAATCTCGGCATTTCAATGGGACCGGGAGATGTTGAAGGAGAGATGAGAATCGATATTTCAGATACGGGAAAAGGAATCCCGGCCGATCAGATCGATCTCATTTTCGATCCGTTTTTCACCACCCGGAAAGAGGGTGAAGGAACCGGGCTCGGCCTTTCGGTCACCTACGGGATTATACGCAAACACGGGGGCCGGATCACGGCCCAAAGCATTCCCGGCAAAGGGACTTGTTTTTCAATTTTTCTAAATACCGGAGTTCATCATGAATAGGATCTGCCTGCCTGAGCATTTCCGGATTGCCGTGATCGATGATGAGCCCATTGCGTGCAGGGAAATCCGGCGGGGATTGGCATCTGACCTTTATGATATCCTGACCTTTGGAACTGGAGAGGCCGCCCTTGAGGAAATGGCCCGGGAGCCTTTTGACCTGGTGCTGTGCGATCTGAGATTGCCTGCCATGAGCGGGTTTGATGTATTGAAAGCCATCCGGTCCGGGGCCTCGGAAACCGAGGTCATTGTCATCACCGGGTACGGATCTGTGGACACGGCCATAGAAGCCATTCAGGCAGGTGCTTTCCATTTTGTCACAAAACCCGTAAAAATGGGAGAACTCAAATCCCTGGTCACAAGAGCTCTTGAAAAAATAAAATTGTCCAGGGAAAAAGAAATTCTGAAGCGGTCACTTTTTTACCATTCCCGGCAGCAGTATCTCATCGGTCACAGCCCTGCCATCCAGGAAGTTCTCGCCCTGGTGAAAAAAGTCTGTTCCCTTAACTGCAATGTCCTCATCCATGGGGAAAGCGGTACCGGCAAGGAGCTGGTCGCAAGGGCGCTTCATTTTCTGGGCTCCCGCAAGGAATCTCCATTCATGGCGTTCAATTGCGGGGGGTTTTCGGAAGACCTGATTGCCAACGAGCTTTTCGGCCATGAAAAAGGGGCCTATACCGGTGCTGCAGAAACAAGGATCGGGCTTCTGGAGTCTGCCAACAAAGGCACCCTGTTTCTGGATGAAATCGGTGTCATGCCCATGAGCATGCAGGTTAAACTGCTTCGGTTTCTCCAGGAGCGGACCATGATCCGGGTGGGCGGAACAAAACAGATTCCCCTGGATGTCAGGATCATTGCTGCCGGCAATCAGGACTTAAAAAAAGCGGTTGAAAAAAATCAGCTCAGGGAAGACCTTTTCTACCGGCTCAATGTCGTACAGATCACCCTGCCGCCGCTGCGG
>MGTJ01000031.1 GCA_001799395.1 Desulfobacterales bacterium RIFOXYA12_FULL_46_15
ATCTGCAAATCCTCAAGAACCGTCCGGATGGGAAATGAAACCGTGAGTCTGACCCCTGTGGAATATGATCTTTTGATGCTTCTGGCAGACGCTTCGGGAAGGGTCCTGACCCGGGATCATCTCCTGAATGCCTTTGCCGGCAGAAGCTATGATATCTTTGACCGCTCCGTGGATGTCCATATCTCTTCTCTGCGCAAGAAGCTCAAGGAAGACCCCAGAAACCCGAAATTCATCCGGACGGTGAGGACTGCCGGGTATATGTTCAGTTATCCGGGGGACCCGGCATGATCAGACCCCGCTCTTCCCTGTTCGCCAAAATTTTATCCTGGTTTTTCCTGAACCTCATCCTTTTGGGGTTTGTCCTTGGCGTTTTTTTTGCTTTCCAGCCCCAGATGAACCTGTATTCGATTTTCCGGCAGCAGGGCGCCACCCGCCTGAGGATTGCCGGAATGCTCATCTCCTATGATATGGAACAGGCTCCCCAACGCGAGTGGTCTTCCATCCTGGCCCGGCATGCAAAGATCCACCAGGTGGATTTTGCCCTGATCCTTGAAGACGGGTCCTGGTTTTTTTCAACGGACGGGAAGATCCCTGACCCTGTCCTGGAAAAGGCCGGGGAAATCCTGAAGATCAAGCCGCCTTGGGACCGGTCCGGCCTTGCCGATCCTTCCAAGGCCGTGAAAGCGGAAGTTGAAAACCGGCCCAATTTGGTGATGCAGACAGGCAATCCCACCCGTTTCTGGTTCGGGAACCGGGTTCCGCTCTTTCTCAAGCCCCTGCAGCACCCGGCGTCGGCAATGCTGCTGGCCCTCTCAGATTCAGCCACGGGCCACGGATTTTTCTTCGATCCCCTGCCCTGGATGATCGTGGCCGTTGCCGTGATCCTGATTTCAGTCCTCCTGTGGGTCCCCATGGTGAGAAATATCACCCGGCCCCTGGTCCGCATGACCCGGACCACGGAGCTGATTGCCAAAGGCCGGTTTGATGTTACCATCCATGAACCCAGGGCCGATGAAATCGGCCGCCTGGCCAGGGCCATCAACCATATGACTTCGCATTTATCGGATTTTGTGAAGGGTCAGAAGCGGTTCCTGGGAGATGTGGCCCATGAGCTGGGCTCTCCCATTGCCAGAATCCATTTCGGTCTGGCGGCCCTGGAGAGCCGGGTCCAGGGGGAGAACCGGGAACGGGTGGCGGGTATCATGGAGGATATGGACCATCTGTCCCAGTTGGTCAATGAACTCCTGGCCTTTTCCCGGGCAGAGATGAACAGATCCGCGGTAAGACTGGAGCCCATGGCTCTGCTTCCAGTGGTTGAGGCGGCCGTTAAACGGGAAACACCCCCACAGGCCCGGATCATTGTTGCCGTGGACCCGGAGATTCGTGTCATGGCCTCGGCCGAGCTTCTGACAAGGGCCCTGGCCAATATCATCCGGAATGCCGTCAAATACGCAGGCGGGGGAAAAAAGGAGACCGCGGCCATCCACATTGCGGCAAAAAAGATCAAGGATGAGGTTCTCATAGAAATCTGCGACTCAGGGCCGGGAGTTCCGGAAGACCTCATCAGCCGCCTCTTTGAACCCTTTTTCCGGCCCGAACCCTCCCGTGACCGGGATTCGGGGGGTGTGGGCCTGGGTCTGGCCATTGTCAAAACCTGCATTGAAACCTGCAAGGGCGGCGTTTCGGCCCGCAATCGGGACCCTGAGGGATTTTGCATCGCCATCACGCTTAAGGCCGGAACCACGGTCCAACAACACGTAAACCGTACTTGTCAACTTCCTCCGTGATTCCGGCTCCGTATTTTTCTCCGTAAATGCCGACTTCCGGTATCGTGAGCTTCTGTGCCGCATATAGCACGGTAACCGGTTCCACGATCCTTCTTTGCAATCGGCGACTCCTTTGATAGAATAGTCTTGTTGCAGCTTATTCAAATTGTTCAAGAGTTTTAGCCGATCTTTTCCTTATTCGGGTAACGATGTCCTCCACAAATTGATGATGTCCATAGTCTCTGGTGAATTTTAAATATGTTGTTTCAACCGTTACAGAGCATTTCCGGCAGAAGCCGGACAATTGTTTTTTTAGAACGGCAGGACTGATTTTCAAATCTGCTGCAAGGCCTTCCCAATGTCTTGCCTTTATCCATCCGGGTCTGTTTTCTCCCCCGATTTTCATGGCAAGGCGTTTGGTCAGGCCTTCATACATATCAGTGCAGAGCAGATCATAAAAAGGGGCCAGCCTGATCTGCCGCCCATGATATAAAAATGATAAATTCTTTGCATGGGCATCCATATTCCCGGTCAGGAAATTGAAAAACACCCATTGCAGCAATTGCTGCATGTCCCTGACAGGGTTGGCGGAGTAGTCACGGACCAAGTCAAAACAGTTTTTCAGGCCCGGGCCGCCGTCAGCCTCGTATTTTAATTCATGGGAGAGTCCCATGGCCTGGCAGAAATCTTCCTGATGAAGTCGTGTCACTGCACCTTTATCAGAGATTCTGTCATATCTGTGGATCAACAAAGCTTTTTGATCCTTTATTTCAAGAATTTCAATCCTCGGTACGGTTAGATTCAAATCCTGGGCCAGCGTCATACAGAAATATTCATTTTCAATGGAAGAATGGAAATGAACCATCCCCGGTTTTAAAATGCAATTACCCGGCGCACCGTTTAACGGAATGTGAAAGATTGAATTTTTTTGGAAAAGGACAAGCTTTTCCTGGGCCCCGGCAAGGGATATGCGGATACCGTCTTCTCCTGCAAGCAACGGGCGGAAAGGTATTTTCCCGATTAAATCCGATAATTGTTCGCCGGATAACCGGCGGTATGAATATTGTTCACTCAATTCGGGCAGAATAGCGCCGGGCAGGATCGAAACCGCACCGGCACATTCACCGCCGATCAGTTTAAGAAGCATGAAATCGTTTTTTTCAGAAATCCCCAGGCGCCTGGCAATGATCCCCCTGACAGCCGATTCCGGTAACAGATTGGCAAAAAACGGCCGGGCTTTATCATCAGGAAAA
Source organism: Desulfobacterales bacterium RIFOXYA12_FULL_46_15 (assembly GCA_001799395.1). Lineage (GTDB taxonomy): Bacteria > Desulfobacterota > Desulfobacteria > Desulfobacterales > Desulfobacteraceae > Desulfobacula. The sequence continues at coordinate 3,020 of MGTJ01000031.1, forward strand.
GAGGGGTCCTGCAGGGGCAAAGAAATAGATAAAGGAAATGCATCAGGCGCATCAAGCCAGTTTTTGGAATATTGAAATGAAAATGACCGGTTATGATCCAGATGAAGAATACCTGCCAGGGTTTGGCCAAAAAAGACATTCAATTTTTCCATGGTCAGCTGTCGCCCCGCTTCATCAGATGCAGCTCAAGACCGAGGCCTTTCAATACTTCAAAGATTTTGCCGATTTGAGCAGTGGTTTTGCCTTTTTCAAGTTCCAGGATAAATTTTCTGCCGACATCGGTAAATTCCGATATCTCTTTCTGGGTCAAGCCCAAATTTTTACGTTCTTTGAGAATATATTGACCAAGCTCTTCAGGGCTATTGATTTTTGTTAAAGGTTTCAATAGATCATCCCTTCTATAAAAGTTTCCGTTCAGGGACTTGTACCACTCTTTTCAATGAAACTCAATATAAAGTTTCCGATCAGGGACTTTTCTATATCTCAAGCTCAATGGAACAGATAAGTGGCTGGTCAGGGACTCGCCCGGTTCCATGGGTGGCAAACTCATTGAAAACCAGGCCGGGCAGCCTGATCATGCATTCCTTATATCAGGGGAATGGTTTTTCTTGCACAATCCATAAACTCTGTCAGGATTGGAGACAGCCATTTATTTTTGTGCCAGATCATTAATACACAGGTTTCTAAAGTTTCATCCGTCAGAGGAAGCACTGCAAGATTCCCTGCCTTTATTTCATCTCTGACAGACAACCGGGGGATAATGCTTATCCCAATGCCTTTCATCACGCACCGCTTGACCGCCTCCACACTGTTAAACTCCATTTTAGACGCGGTTTTAATATTCTGCTCTTCAAGCATTTTTTCAAACACCATTTTATACCCGCAGTCATGTTTTGGCAGAATAATTGTTTCCCCATTAAGATCCTGAATCCGGATTTCATTTTTCAGTGTCAGGGAATGGCCCGGCACGGCTATCAGAACAAGGGGTTCAATCCTTAAAACTTCTGTTTGAAACTCTTTTACAGCCGCTTGATCGGCAAGTAAAAACGCCAGATCAACAATCCCTGATCTCAATTCATCTTTAAGCGAGACAATGGAACATGTTTCAATATTAAAACCGGCACCGGGGTATGATCTTCTGAAGATTTCAAGGACTTCAGGTATTAAATACGTGCCGACACTCTGGGGGGCCCTGATGGATATATCCCCAACCGGTTCACCGTTCCCGGCTATTTCTGAAAATGTTTCCTTTTCAATATCAATCATTTTCCGGCCATACCGGATAAGCTTACTGCCCGCATCTGTCAGAGCGATTTTCTTTCCAAGCCGGTCAAAGAGCAAGACATCCAATTCTTCTTCCAAAAGCTTTATTTGAGCTGAAACGGTTGATTGCGAGCAATTAAGAGCTTTTGCCGCCTGATTAAAATTCAGCAGATGGGCCACCTTCATAAACGTTTTTAAATGCCTGATTTCCACAATTCATTCCTTTTTAATCGGGATTGCCGATTGTGCCCATCTAAAAATATCGTTGGACACAGAATTTTTGATTGATTAATTTGTACTTTGAAAACCAGGGCAAGTCAATTATCAAAACATTCAAACAAAGGAGAAATCAAATGAGTTTATTAAAAACAGTCAAACCCGGCGAGGCAACAGGTGACATCCAAACGATCTATGCCGAAATGATAAAGCGAACCGGGCAGGTGCCCAAACCGGTTGAACTTGCAAGTGCAAGCCCCTTTTTTTTTCAAACCTTAATGAAAACAATTGCATATTATGCCGCCCATCCGAATCTTGACTTTTCTTTACTGGTTTTAATCCGGATGCTCAGTTCAGAAAGCTGTTCAAATCATATCTGCAGAAATTTCAACCGGCAGATCCTTAAAAAACAGGGGTTAGAGGATACAAAAATAGATCAAATACTAAAGGACCCGAAAGCTGCCGGGCTTTCTGCAAAAGACGAGGCCATGCTTCTGTTTGTTTTAAAGGCGGTCAATGACCCGGATGGTATTGATAAAACCGATATGCATAAGCTCCACAGCCTTGGCTGGAGCGATACGGATATTTATGACGCAGTTACAACCGGGGTGAATATGTTTTCATTAAATAAAATGATGAGGATTTTTAAAATGTAAAACCTTTTTTGACAAAGCCTGGATGTTTTGATAAAGCTCGTCCTATCAGGAGTCTGGATCAGGAGAAAAAGGAATGAGAAAAACGCTTTTTTGTCTTATCGGTTTCTGGATAGCAGTGACAAGCCTGTCCTTTTTCTACAGCTTTAGTTCCATAAAGCTCAATCATGAGAAGCTTATCCTTCAGACAGCAAGAAGCCTTTTTGACGCGATGGTCATAATCCGCAAGTGGAACTCTTTACATAACGGGGTGTATGTTTTGAACCGGATGATTTCTGTGCCAGGTTTGGCGGAGAAGAATTCATTGTTATAATGCCGGATACTGATGAATCCGGGGCAATTCACATGGCTTGCAGGATTCTTGATCATGTGAGAAACCTGAATATCCTTCATGAAAAATCCAGTGTTGAAGACCGGGTCACCATCAGCCTGGGCCTCACTTCTGACAAAAGCGGCAAAGAAAGCCATGAAACTCTGATCAGGGATGCGGATATAGCCCTGAGCCGGGCCAAATCCAAAGGGAAAAACCGCTACGAGGTATTCAGCCCTCAATAAACCTTTTCTCTGTTCGAGGGCTTAATACGGAAAAATATACTGTTTTTCCCCTGTGCTATTTGATATTTCTCAGGCCTACGATTAATACCCCTATGGTTCTTTCCCCATCCTTGACCGGGATCGATATCTGCACGGAATAGGTCCGGGTGCTGTCATCAAAAATCAAAGGGCCAATAAACAACCGGCCGGCTCCATCATTATAGCTTTTGATGAATTTATCCTCATCCCCCTGCCAGTAATCCGTTGTTTTCGGATATTCTCCAACCACGGCACCGTTTTGATCACATAAGAATGACTCTACATAAAGGTCGGAGGCTATACGGTTGGCTAACAATTTGTCTTTTAAAAAACAGCCGGCTGTATTTTCCTGCAGACTCAAGGCAAAGTCATTATTTATGCCTGAAATCCATTTTTGGTCAATTTCTTTGATTTCAGCCAGAGGCATATTCAGTTCATTCTGCTGTTTGACACTGTTAACAATTTCCGGTGCAGTTACCCATTTCTGTATTTTTTCACTATGAAGCCGGATAATGGAATCCATTCGTTTTGATGTTTGAGCGGATGGTGATTCCTGTCCGGAACGTACAGGTTCAGGTTCCGATCCAAAAACAGAATGTGCGGTTATTAATAAAAAAGCAGCGATTAAAAAAAGTATCTGTAACAAAAAAAGGTTGGGGAGCCTTTGGTTTATTTTCATTTATAAAAACCCTTTTATCAAAGTTGAGAAAACCACCTGAAAGAAGATCAGACTTTGAATTTTCCTACCATATCGGTCAGTTTTGAAGCCAGTTCATTGACTTCCCGGGCCCGCTGATTCACATCCAGACTGCCTTTTGACATCTGCCGGGCGTCTGTGGTTACATCGGAAATATCATTGACAATCACGGAAATTATCTGTGAACTCTTTTTTACGTTTTCCTGTGTATCCAGGATTCCTTTGTACATCTGAGATACATTGGAAGCGATCTCGCCGGTTGCGGCAGACTGTTCCTTGACAGCCTGAGAAACAGCCGAAACAATATCATCCACCTTGTTTATGATTGTTGTTATATCCTTGATCTTCAAGACAGTGCCGTCCGTCGACGCCTGGATGCCGGAAATCTGATCCTTGATCTCGTTGGATGCTTCTGCCGTGAGTTTTGCAAGTTCCTTGATTTCTCCTGCAACGACAGCAAATCCTTTGCCTGCTTCCCCTGCCCGTGCAGCCTCGATTGTAGCATTTAATGCCAGAAGATTCACCTGTGCGGAAATATCAGTAATGGTTTCAATCACCCTGTCTATTTTTCTTGCCGCCTGGCCCAGGTCTGCCACCTCTTTTGAAGCGGAATTGGCAATTTGAACCGCATCCTTTGTAATAGCACTGGCCTGATCCGCGTTACCGGCTATATTTGCAATGGTGCTGTTCATCTCCTCTGCTGCTGCTGCAACTATGTTAACATTCCGGGAAGCATCATCCATGGCCGTATTGACCGTTGTCATACTCGTGCTGACATCAAAAGAACCATCCTTGACCTTGTTGGTTCTTTCAAACGTCTGGTTTGCCGAAACAGACATGTCCTTTGATATCTCGGACATACTGGAGGAAGAATCATAGAGTTTTCTTGCATCTTTACCGATACTGACCATCATTGCCTGGATTTTTTCAATAAAAAGATTGAACCAGCCGGACATTTCCCCGATCTCATCCTGTGAAACCAGATCGATTCTCCGGGTAAGATCCCCTTCTCCCTCAGCAATGTCCTTAAGGATTTCACCTGTTACGGAAATGGGTTTTAGAATCCTTCCGATCATGAAAATACCGAGTGCAAGCCCGATTACCCCGCAGGACAAAGCGATGAGGCTGCTCAAAGCCGATGTTTTTGCCAGGGAACCGGAAAAAATCCCGGCCACTGTATCTTTTGATGTTTTAATGGTTTTCCCGAAAGTTTCGGCAATCGCCTTTTTTTTATCTTCAAGAGTGGCTTGGACCGAAGCCTGTGCTGTTTTTGCACTTTCTCCGATGGTTGCTGCCTGGGCATTTATTTTTGCAGTGGAATCGTCCCCTTTTTCCTTGAGTTTTACAGGAAGGTCGACATTCAGTTTATTGATCACCTGGTCGACATCAGCAACCGATTTTTCGATTTCTCCTTGCAGATGCATCTGTTTTTCAAGAATTTTCGTTATGATTTCATCCATTTTTTCCGTCTGCATGATTTCAATGGAAGAAAGCTCATGGCCAATGGCAAAACTTGCCTTCATTGAGAAAAGCTTCATTTCCTCCATCAGGATATTGGACTGGGTATCAAAATTGCTCACAAGGAATTTGAACAATACCATATTTCTCTTTTTTGATTTTTCCTTTAGTGTCTCAAACTCCTGCATCAGCATCCCGGACAGGTCCCCGGTTTTTCTTTTGGGATCTTCAAGCGCAGTAACAAACCGGATGATAACGGCATCCAGATCCTCACTGTTTTGATTATCCATGGCGCTGAGTTCGTTCTCAATATCCTTGATCGTATCGGCCATTCTTTTCAAGCCGTTTACACTCGCCCCTTTCATGGCATCCGTATTGAATTTTGCCAGGTTGGAAAGGGCTTTAGCTGATTTATTGTCAAACTCGATGATCCTGTTTAAGGAATCCGTTGAATTGGCAAGGAGGTCATCCAGACCGGTGTTCATGATCTGGTTCTTGTCCGCCAGCGTCTTTTGGATCTCGTCTCCGACTTCCTTGACCGACACATTGATAACGTCAGTGAATTCTTTCTGGCCCTGGCTTGTAATGGAAATGATCGTTTCTACGGCAGTCAGCCCGCTTGCATCCTTGATGCCTTTTTCCGCAAGATTCATGAAATCATTAAATTCCGTAGTGCTTATCCTCTGAATCTCTTCAAAACCGGATATGACCTCTGACATTATTTTTTTCATCCCGTCCCTGGAAACCGTGTTTGAAATAAAAATAATGGAGACACTCAGGAGTATCATCAGAAAAAGAATCAGAAAAAGAAATTTATGCTTGATTTTCAAATTCCGGATTTTCATTATTTTACCCTCCCCTGATCGGAATTATTTTTTTTCCATTGCCTGTTTCATGATTTCCAACGACAAAAGATCGTCCAGATTTACCGAATGGGTTAAAATCTTCATTTTTACGGCTTCCTCTGAAAACCGGTTGATTTCTTTTTTTTCCGGGAGGAATTTTGTAAATGAAATTTCGCCTTTCCGGTTTTCCAGGCTTGAAGCGATTATATCCTCATCATAGTCAAAATATTTTTTCTGCAGGATGGAAACCTGCTTGGCCTTTAAGTCTTTAATATCTTTTTCAATAAATCCGCATGCTTTGACAATGCTTTCCAGACAGGCGGATACAATATTTTTATTTTTATTTAAAAATGAAGAATTTATGGTAAGGACTGTGAGAAATTTTCCGGTCAGCACGTCTTTCTGGCCTTCCGCCATAAACCCTATTTTCCGGTTTTCTATAATGGTCCCAAAGGGTTCGGGCATGAACATGGAATCGATCCTGTTGCCGGTATAATCTTCGATTACCGTGCCCAATGATATGCCGATGGTCTTGTATTCTATACCCAGGCGCATATCCATGGGGGAAAATACAAGACTCAGGAGAAGGTTTTCATTGGATTCAAGGTCAGGAACCCCGATCAATAACCCGCGGATATCCTTAAGCCCCCCTTTATTCCGGGTCACCAGCCGGGACCCGCCGGCAGAACACTGTCCCACAATCTTTACATCAATGCCGTTGATTTTCATTTTCAGAACGGTAATGACTGGCAGGGACGCGAAATCGATGGCCTGGACCCGCATGGCTGCCTCAAGCCCGTTAAAGGAACCAAACCGGGTCATAATGATTTTAACGCTTCTGTTGGAAATACCGAGATCCTCATAAGACACCACAAGAGGCAGTTGTGAAAGTATCGGTACATATCCGATACGGATTTCCTGTATCGGCCGGGTGCCTTGTGTAGCCGGCCAGGCCAGACTCCCTTGAGTTATCAGGAAAACCAGGAAAATAACCTGTTTTATTATTCTTATCATCACTGCCTCCCGGCGGCGTGCCTTGAATTATTATTCTCTTATTCCAGGGGCTCCAGTTTAACCGGATTCTCCTGTTTTGTTCTTGCTACATCATCCCCTTTATGGACGCTGATGATCTTGAACAGATCCCATTCATCCTTGCTTTCAGCAGGGGTTTTGCCTTCCATGACAAAGGTGGGGTGAATCCCCTGGTGGTCCCAGTCGCGCCAGTATTCCTCATCCACCAGCAGTGTGAATTTATGCCCTTCCAGTGCCTTGATGACTTTTACATGGTCAAAACTCCCGGCTCTCTTTACGGCATCTGTATACTGGAAGATATTTACCCATGCGGTTGCAGCAGAATTTCCCGGCTTTTTATGATAGGCTGCCTCAAATGCATCCACAAATTTCTTCGAACCTTCATATTTTTCCGATAACCCGTGATACCAACACTTTGAAGTCAGAATCCCCTGCATGATTGCAGGGCCGAGGGGCTGGGCCATGTGGATCTCCATCAGGGGAACCACAATCGCCATTTCTTTACCAAGATTCATCTGGTTAACCTGTTTGATACAGTTGATCATGTCTTTGCCGAAATGAACCAGAACCAGTGCATCAGGTTTTGCCTGCTTTACTTTAAGCAGGTCTGAGACATAACTTTTTTTTCCAAGTTCAGTCGGAATATTCAGAACCGTCTTGCCCCCGGCTTTCTCAACCACTTCCTGAACCGATTTCTGCAAGGTGATTCCCCAGGTATAATCTGCATATAGAAAAGCGTATTTGGCTTCTTTGCCGAATTTATTCACCAGGCCGGCGGCCATGGCTTTTGCTGTCTGATGGCCATTATTGTACCATCTGAATGTATGCCTGTGGGCGTCTTTTCCGGTAGTGTCGTTTGAATGGGTCAGGCCTGCCATGAAAACCACCCCTGCTGCCTGGCATTCTTCAGCCTGGGCAATGGCTTCGTCAGATGCCGATCCCCCGGTGACCATAATGGCTCCTTCGGCAATGGCTTCCTTTGCGTTCTTCCTTGCCACAGCAGCATTTGTTTCCGTATCCCTGACTGAATAAACGATTTTCTTGCCTATCACCCCTCCCTGCTGGTTTATGATATCAATGGCCAGCTTATAGGCTTTAAGCTGGTCTTCACCCTGAAGGGAATAAGACCCTGAAAGGGGAACATTAAGACCGAAAAGCACTGTTTCTGAGGATAATGCCTGGCCGGACGGATAAAAAGAAAAACTTAAAGACAAAACAACAAGAAAAAAACCTGATACAAATCGTTTCATAACCACCTCCCCAAATTAAATTAAATAATATTTTGAAAAAAACTGACTTCTAGAATTAAGATATGGGCCGAAATGAAAACAGGCGAATACGAACTTGGCGATTAATTATGAGAATAACGTATATCATTGGCCAATGCAAGTTTTTTGTGCATACATGCATAAGGGAAGACAGGTAATTTCAGGATAACCAGGTCCCAGATTTTCCTTGACTTTGAATAGATGTCTTTTATACTTGGAAATATACAATATTAAGTAATTATACGTCCCTGTGGCAATTGATCCGGGACTTAAATATCCTGATAATACTTTCTAAAACAATAATTTTGGTTTATTTATCTTTATGGAGGGATTAATTTGAATAAAAAAAAATATCTTGTCTGCCTTTTTATCATTTTAATACCGTTTTCAGGTTATTGCCGGGACCCCATTAATATTGTAACCGACAGTGCATACTGGTACCCGTATACATATTCAGAGGATAACCAGGCAAAAGGAATTCATATCGATATGGTTCAAAAAGCGCTTGCCAACCTGAACCATACGCGTAACTTCCATCCAAGGCCCTGGAAAAGGGCCCTGGATGGAATGAAAAACGGTGAATTTGACGCTGTTGTTTCAGCTTCCTATAAACCTGAGAGAGCCGGATACCTGCTCTTTCCGGATGATGCCGCAACTTGTGTAAAATCCATGTGGCGGATCACGCAGGTCGAGTATGTGGTTATTACTAACCCGGATGAATCCTATACCTTTGAAGGTGATCTGAACACGATCCCCCAGCCCGTAAGGGCACCCTTGGGATATTCCATTGCAGACACCCTGAGGGCTGCCGGAGTAGCCGTCCTGGAAGCGCCTGATATCATAGATTGTGTAATACAACTGGTGAGTTCCAAAAGAGGCGCTTTTATCACACCGCCGGAAAATGCCATGGGCCTGCAGCTTGACGACCGGTTCAGGGGAAGGCTTAAAATCCATCTAAAACCCATAGAATCGAAATCATATTACATGGCCTTCAGTAAAAAAAATCAGACCCTTCTTTTTGAAGAAATAAAGGCCATATGGGATGAAATAGCCCGTCTCAGGGAAAATGAGCCATTCATGAAATCATTATTTGACAAATACCAGGGTAAGCCATAACAACCTTGGAACCAGGACTGATGGGGAAAAAAACCATTTTCAAATTCAAGGGGCGTTCTCTCACAGGCGATATGATCATAAGCCAGGCCGTAGTCGTTGCCCTGTCTTCAATTATCCTGATCAGTGTCGGATATTTTGTTCTTTCCAAGAGAACGGACCGTCTTTATGACCTCAAATCATCGGAATTCATTTCCTTTCTTCAGCAGAGCCTTGCCGTCCCCATATGGAATTTTGATGAAGAAAGCATCACCATTATCGGCAACGCCTTTGTTCAAAACGACCTGGTGGCAGGGCTTGAAATAACTGCTGCAAGCGGAACCTTGCTGTTCTCACACATGAATGGCAAAACCTCTGATAAGATTGAACGGATCGCCGGGATAAAATATGAGGGCGAAAACATAGGCAATGTCAGGATCAGTATTGCTACAAGCTCTTTGAAAAAAAATAACCGGGACATGCTCATCGCCATTACAGTGACAATCTGTCTTGTGCTTTTCATCCTGGTCATCGTAACAGGGATTGTTATCCGGGCAATCCTCCAGAAACCCCTGGCACAGTTGATTACAGGAATCGAACAGGCAGCCAGGGGAGATTATGATTATCAATTCAGGCCCAGCTCTCAAAATGAAATCCGGATCATTACTTCAAAATTCCAGGACATGGCCAACCAGATCAAATTAAGGGAAGAACTGCTTGAAAAGGAAAACAAGGACCGCAAAGAAGCTGAAAAAACAGTATCCAGACTGAATGAAAAACTCGAGCAGCGGGTTATTGACCGGACCCGTCAGCTTGAGCTGACCAACCTTGAACTGGAGAGCACCATTGAACAGGCAAAAAAACTTGCAGATGAAGCAGACGCTGCCAACAAGGCAAAAAGCGATTTCCTGGCCAATATGAGCCATGAAATCCGGACCCCGATGAACGGGATCATCGGCATGACAGGCCTTTTATTTGACACTGACCTGAATAAGGAACAGCTTGATTATGCCCGGAATGTGAAAATCAGCGCAGAATCCCTTCTCGGAATCATCAACGAAATCCTTGATTTTTCAAAAATTGAGGCTGGAAAACTTGATTTTGAGATCATGGATTTTGATATCAGGATCACCCTTGAAGAAATTGTTGAAATGCTCACATTCAAGGCTGATGAAAAAAAGATCGAACTTACCTGCCTGATCCATCCTGAAATACCATCCCTGCTCAAGGGAGATCCGGGCCGGCTCCGGCAGATCATCATCAACCTTGCCACCAATGCCATAAAATTCACGGACAAGGGTTCGGTGTCTTTCAGGGTGACGCTGGTATCTGAATCCGACACCAGTGCAACTCTTTTATTTGAAATCATTGACACTGGCATCGGGATACCTGAAGACAGGCTGAACCGCCTTTTCAAATCATTTTCCCAGGTGGATGCATCAACCACACGGAAATATGGCGGAACAGGGCTGGGGCTTGTTATTTCAAAACGGCTGACAGAAATGATGGGCGGCAGTATAGGCGTGAAAAGCAAAGACAAAAAAGGGTCCACTTTCTGGTTTACGGCTGTTTTTGAAAAGCAGGATATGTCTCAATCCCCATTGCCGTTTGAAGAATTCCAAAAAAAGATCAGCGAATTAAAACTTCTTGTGGTAGACAATAATGCCATCAACCTTGAAATTATAACAACCTACCTTGCCTCATGGAAATGTGATTCAAAAATTGCCTCAACAGATATGGAGGCCCTTGATCTGATGAACAGCGCCCTGGAAGAGGGAAAACCGTTTGATATGGCCATTATTGACATGATGCTGCCGGGTATGGCAGGGAAACGGCTTGCCTGTTCGATTAAAGAGGATGACAGGCTTGCTTCAACCAGGATTATCATGCTCACGACATACGGATTCAGGGGGGATGGCGCCAAAATGAAAGAAATAGGCATTGACGGCTATTTCTGCAAGCCCATCAGGCAATCGGACCTTTATAACGCCATCATTACAGTCCTTGGACTCTCAACCGGAAAAAGAAAAGATTCAGATGAGAAAAAACTAGTTACCCGTCATATGCTCAAGGAAAATATGAAAAAGAAAATCCGGATCCTTGTGGCTGACGACAATATGATCAACCAGAAAGTGGCCGTACATCTGCTCAATAAATTCGGATACAGATCCGACACGGCCGGCAATGGCTGTGAAGTTCTCAAAGCCCTGGAACAGGTTTCCTATGACATGATCCTGATGGATGTTCAAATGCCGGAAATGGACGGATATGAAGCAACAAAAAAAATACGGACAATGGATGACATAAAAAAAGATATCCCCATTATTGCCATGACCGCCAACGCCATGAAAGGGGATCGTGAAAAATGCCTGAATGCCGGGATGAACGATTATATTACCAAGCCGATCAAACCCCAGAACCTTCTTCAAGCCATTGACACCTGGATCAAATAAATTGTTGCAGGTTTTAATGATTTAGCCGGGTTTATTATTTTTTTAAGAATCCGTGGTCTGTCAGGATTTGTTTAAGGGTCCCGTCTTCGGTGATCTCTTTTAAGCCTTTATTAAATGCAGCCAGCTTTTTATCAGCATCAGGCGTTTTTCTTGAAATACACAGATAAAGATCCTTTAATTCAAGGGGAGGCATCATAAATTCTATGTTTTCCCTTCCTTTAAGCTGATTTTTCTCCATAAGATAAAGCCCAACGAATTGATCGCCGACCATCAGGTGAATCCTGCCGGCAATCAGCTTTTTCAGGTTGGTCAGATCGTCATTGACAGCTTCTTTTGTCAGATAATCTGCCTGGTCAAATTCCTTTGTATTGATATAATCCCTGACCACGCCGATTTTGTAAGACATGAGATCTTTAAGCGTATTAAACGATATGTCCCTGTCCTTCTGTTTGAAAAAGCCTAAAGGACCGCCCTGAAAAGGATCTGAAAACATTGCAAAGGCTTTGATTTCATCAGCGTAATATTCCGGAAAATACCCGTCGACAAATCCTTCCTTTGCCAGGTACACCGCCCTGGCCCAGGGGGTGAACTTCATTTCCACCTCATAGCCGGACCGTTTAAAAACTTCACGGATGATCTCGGCAACATAGCCCTGCTTTTTAAGGCTCTGGCCGATATAAGGTTCCCAGTCAAGGGTGGTTAATGTGATTTTCTCCTGGGCCTGAACCGGTGCAAAAAAAAGGCAGGCCAGGGCGACAATGATCCATAGATTTCTAAGCATAAGTTTTCCTTTCTTTTTATCATTCATAAAAATAATCAGGATAGCCATGCGTTCAAAATAAAGTATCATATCTATCCGGATTATTCACCCTGTTTATTGCAGGTATCTGATTTTCTTCCATGAAAAAACCGATTCATCAGGAATTATCGGGAACAGAGGCTTTGTAGCTTTGTCGCATAAATACAACGGCAAAAAAAAGGGTGACCAGTTCTGCCAGGGGATAACTGAGCCAGATGCCGGCATCCCCCATGAATAAGGGAAGGGTCAGGACAAACAGGTTGATCAGCAACAGCCCCCGCAGGGATGCAATAAAAAGAGAAACCCCGGCATTCCCGATGGAGGTGAAATAAGCGGTTGTCAGGATATTGAACCCGTTCAGCAGGAAAGCGGCAGCAAACAGGCCGAAACCGGATTGGGCCAGGGTTATGATGTTTCCGTTTCCGGAAGAGAAAGACTCTGCAATGGCAGCAGATGAAAAAAGGATAAGTGCCCAGCATATGAAACCCGTGATAAATCCGGAGGCAAATGCAATTTTCATGACCTGTCGTATGGAATCGGTTTTTCCAGCTCCGAAATCATACCCGACAATGGGGCCAAGCCCGATGGCAAACCCTGTGATGACCATCATCTGGACAAATGCAATATACCCTGCAATGGTGTAGGCTGCCACTCCATCAACACCCATGCGCGATAAAATGACCCGGTTGAACACCCATGTGGTAAATCCGACAGAGAGCTGCCCGATCATTTCTGATGATCCATTGTAAATTATCTGCCTGATATCTTGCCATTCCCATGAAAATTTCACGAACTGCAAGACTGAGCGGCCGGATAAAAAATACAGGATTCCGCACCACATGGGGACAAGAACCGAGATCCCAGTGGCCAGGGCTGCCCCTCGAAGACCCATTCCCCAGCGGACGATCATGAGATAATCGAGAACAATATTCAAAATGTTTCCCGCTACCCCGAAAAAAAGAGAGAGGCCGGGTTTTCCTTCTGCCCTGATGAATATGGAAAAGACAATATTCATCATCATGGCTGGGTAGAACCAGAGGATTGCCCGGAGATAAGAGCTGACAAAGCCGTTCAGGGCCGGGTCTGTATTCAGTTTCCCCAGGAGAGGCTCAAAAAAGACAAGGCATAAAACCGCCATTGCAATGATCAAGATGGCGGCAAGCATAATTGTGGATGAAAAATACCCGGCAGCCTCACCCTCTTTTCCTGCGCCAAGTGAATGCCCGGTCTTTACGGCACCCCCCACACCGATCATGATGCTGACCCCGAGAAAAAGATAAAGGACGGGCAAAGTCAGGTTGACACCGGCCAGCCCCTCTTTGCCGATGATATTGCCGATAAACAACCCGTCTACAATCACAATGCCTGAAGTCAGCAACATCCCCAGAATAGCCGGAACGGAAAATGAAAAAAACCGGGCAACCGGTCTTGACTCAAGACAACTAAAATTATTCTGCATCATATCTGCCTCCCTGTTAAAAAATGGGGCTAATCTATCTGATGCAAAAAAAACTTACTTCTGAATTTGAGCCCTGATTCCGGACAAGACCGGGACACAGATATCCATAACAATATTGCCGCCCTCTGTTGCAGGGTGATAGCGTTCAAAGCAGAGGCCCGGTCCCGTGATATATCCGCGATGGGGCATCCAGACGCCAAAAAGATCATTGTATATCCGGCCAAGTTCACGGACATGGCCGTCAAAATAATAACAAAGATATGATCCGGCCGGAATCTTCCGGAAATTTTCTTCCCTCACCTTTACCGTCCGGGGAACATTTGCACAAAGATCATACAGGCACCTGTTCTCTCCTGCAATCAGCGGGTCATCATAGGAGATCCCATAGTATTCAACCGGGAAACCGGGAAACAGCCTCTCCATTTTTTCACAAAATACCTGCCAGACATGGGGAAGATCCTGGTAACAGCCTTTAAACCGTTGATACATGAGGTTGATATCAGGGATCTCTTTAAATGAAATCTGCCGGTCCATCCGGCTCAAAAGCGCTTCAGGCTTGTTTTTCTGCAGGTTGCGGATTCGCTCAAGAACAAGCTTGCTTCCGGGTTCAAGGGGCAACCTGGGACACGAACGGAACCGGGATGGGGAAAGACCGTAATGTATTTTGAACAATACGGAAAAATTCGAGGAACTGTAGCCTAGTTCGGCTGCAATATAGGTGATGCTGAGATGGGGAAATTTGATCAGCTTGAATGCGGCAGTTTCGAGCCGCAGCCGTTTGATAAAACCATAGATGCTTTCCCCTGTAACCGATTTAAACAACCGGTGGTAATAATACCGGGAAAAGCAGCAATGGTCGGCAATCATGTCAACGGTCAGTGTTTCAAAGAGGTGGTCAATAATAAAATCCACACCCTGATTGACAATGGTGATATGGGTTTTGTTCAACTTTTTTATAACCAGAGACTAAAGATGAATCATGCCCTGGACATATATTTTCTTGTTTCCGTGTTGACTTTGACCATTTCCCCGGTTTCAAGATATTCCGG